>CAZUSN010000059.1:0-6008 GCA_964623035.1 uncultured Dehalococcoidaceae bacterium
CTGACCATTGGTCATGGCCGCAATGCTGTCCATGGCTCTCTTACGAGAAATCCAGGGAAGGCTGCCCTCGGTATTGGTGTCCTGAGCCACCCATTCGACTTTCACGGCGGCTTGGGCTGGAGCTGGCGCCGGTGCGGGTGCTGGGGCAGGTGCTGGAGCTGGCGCCGGAGCAGGTGCTGGAGCTGGAGCCTCACAGCCAGCAAGCACGGCCACGACTAAGACCAGTGCCAACAAAATTAACCATACTTTATTTTTCACCTATATTTCTCCTCCTTTTAAAGATTCAATTTGTTCCCTTGATTTCTGAAAGTTTTTCGAAAGCTATCACCCCCTTATTAGATTGGTCATGATATGGGCAGACAGTGAACTTAAAGCTTAAGTACGTGAAAGCAAATTTACGAATTTGGCGTATTCGTGGAATTTTTAGTATATTTTACCACAGCTTGTCAAGTTTCTGCCAAGCTTCATTGATTATATGACCGATATGACCGGACAGACCCTGTTTATTGATGGAGGTGCCACTCTCGGCTAAGTGCCATCGGCTAATTCAAGCTAAAGTGTAGTCTATGCCTGAATCAGTATGGCTCGGTTAGCCTCAATACAGATGTTTCCCATCCTTAATTACGGCTTTCCCATCCAGCTCCAGAGTCACGCATGACATGACGGGGTCGAAGTGTCCGCTAGACTCAACTTTACCTCCAGGAAAACACACGTTGTCCCCTATGCCAATATGAAGTCCACCCCGGACAGCTTCATCTAGCATCGAACCGGTGAATTCTTTGAGCGCAGAATTCATGCCGATGCCTAATTCGGCAATATTGTAAACGGTCGGGTCATTCATACTTTTTAAATATTCTTTGAGCTCTTTAGCTTCCTTGCCGCCCTTTATGTCTTTGACCAATCCCTCATGAACTATAAACTCAATTGGCTCATCCAGTAACCGTTCGTAAATTTTCAATTCGGGTGGTAGACCCTGAACGCTTACATCGCAAACAAACGTGCCCTCTGCTGTTCCCTCAACAGGGCAGCATAACCCCTCCATGCCTGGTGGAGCGGCGAGAATACCTTTCTGACAGAACCCGGTTAAAGGTACCCCGGCTCTCCCTTCCAGGCTCATGGTAATATCGGTGCCCTTGGGGGTGGTTACTCTTGCTGTTTTCGCCTTGGTCAAGAGTTCAGCCATTTTTATCGCCTTGTCTCTCATCTCATAATAATCCGCATCAAAGAATCCCTTGGCTAAACTATCAAGTATACCAGTGGGCGTCATCAATCTGATGCCGGCTTTCAGGGCTTTGGTGCGCAGCGGACTGTGAGCAATGCTGTATTTCATGGGTGCGATGATAACATCCACCTTCATTGCCATCTCTTCAACCGGCTGAGGAGCGGGGTCACTGTGTCCCTTCAAAGGGGGGATTATGGTTAAAATGGGCAGGGCGTTGATATTATAAACTTGTGAGGCAAGCAATTTGCCCACTTCCTCAGTGGTGAAATCACACAAGATGAGGACTTTATCCCCTTTTTTAACTTGTGCCAGGTCTATGATGGTATGAGCCCTTTTCTGTGTTATCACTTCGTCATACATGCTCTCCATTAATTTTTATACCTCCTGGAAAATTTTTTGCTCACCGGGACAAGCTAAGAAAAAGTTCGCACGGGAGCAAGGTTTATGAAGGATAGCGACCTTTAATATAAGTGCTTTTGGAAAGATTTGTCAAGTTTCCGGTTCCTCTGGCGGAAAAATCAAGTACCAAATTTGGCTAGGCTTGACGACATGCGATGTTATCTGGGACAATAACGGCAAAATATTGGTAGGGCTTTTCTTCAGGGGTGAGAAATGGAGTTGGCAAAGCGTATCGCTGAAGAAGTAAATAAGAGCAAAGATGAGATAATTGAGCTAACCCAAAAATTAATCAGGGTGCCCAGTTATTCCGGTGATGCCCGGAATCTTTCCCGGATAGCACAGATTATCTCGGAAGAGATGAAGCAGATGAACTTCTCGGTTGAGCTAATTGAGGCGGAAAAGGGGCTGACCAATGTTATCGGCACCTTCCGCGGGTCGGCAGATGCCCCTTGCCTTTTGTTTAACGGACATACCGATGTTGTCCCCGCGCCAAGAGGGGGAGGCTGGACTTGCGAACCTTTTGGTGCTGAGATAAAAGAGGGGCGGATATATGGCCGGGGTGCCTGTGACATGAAAGCTGGGCTGGCGGCGATGCTCACCGCTCCCCGGATTGCTTTCCGTCTTTTCCCGGAGTATAAGGGCAATTTAATCCTCAGTGCCACCGTGGATGAGGAGATAGGTGGCTTTAAGGGCCTGAAGCACGTTGTGGAGCAAGGAATCAAAGCCGATATGGGGATTGTCTGTGAGCCCAGCGACCTGAAGATAGTCAATGTCTGCAAGGGACTGCTGCAACTGAGATTAAGGACCAGAGGCAGGAGTGCTCACGGAGGTGTGCCTGAGCAGGGTGTTAATGCCATATCTAAAATGATGAAAATATTAAACAGGCTGGAAGTTCATGATTTCGAGCAACCTCCACATGAGGTTTTAGGCAAACCTACGGTAAACATAGGACGCATCAGTGGTGGCCAAAAGCCCAATATAGTTCCTGACTCTTGTGAGGCTGAGATTGATATCAGGTATCTGCCCGGCAAGAACCATCGGCAGATTATAGACGATGTAGAGAAATTGCTCGCTGGGCTGAAGGAAAAAGACCGGCAGATAAATACTGAAATTGAGATAATAAGATATCGTTCTTCACTGGAAATTGCCCAGGATTCACCAGTGATAAAAACGATTAGGGAGGCGGGAAAAGAGATTCTGGGGGAATATCCTGAATTGAGAGGTATGATAACCCCGGGAGACAGCGAGTATCTGGTTAATGCCGGTATTCCCAGCGTTATTTTCGGCCCGGGAGATGAGCATCTAGCGCACTCGGCGAACGAATGGATTGCCATCAATGATATCTTAACTGCGACCGAGATTTATGCAGCTATTATCATAAATGCCCGGGCGCCGCGTTGAGACCGATGGCTTATCACATGAGTATTTTATATTTGCAGGCCAATACGATACCCATCTCCAATAGCATCGCGTATCGTTCTGGGCTCAACACAATCCCCAATACAATGAACTTCTGGCACCTTGCCCTTGATATCCTCATAAAGCTTCTGGTCAGGCACAGCCCCCGCTGCCAGGACTATGGTATCAGCCTTAAAAATTTTCTTCTCACCATCTTTGGTCGTGACCACAATACCACCTGAGGTCACTTCATTGTATCTAACTCCGGTGAGCAGAGTGACACCTTTCTCGGAAAGCCTATCCAAGAGGAACGGCCTGAGACTCGGACCTACCCCCGTTGCCATCTCTGGACCTCTTCGCATAACAAGAACTTTCTTTCCTCTTTCCGCCAAAAACTCCGCTGTCTCACAGCCTACCAATTCCCCACCAATGATGACGACACGGTTTCCTACTTCTGCTTTATTTTCCAGAACATCCCCTGCCTGGACGACATGAGCTTTATGTAAACCCTTAATCTCTGGAAGCAAAGGTTTTACCCCGGTAGCCAGGATAACCACCTCAGGCTTAAACTCTTCAATCAAAGCGGCTGTTGCTTCTTTGTTCAATTCGATGGTAACATTGAGCTTCCGCAACTGTCGCTGCAGGTATTCCGGCAACAAGCTGACTCGGTCTTTATACGGTGGAATCGCCGCCTGAACCAATTGTCCTCCCAGCCTGGGCTCTTTTTCCCAGAGTGTCACCCTGTGTCCCCTTAATGCTGCTACCCTAGCTGCTTCCATGCCTGCCGGACCACCCCCCACGACAAGAACTTTTTTAGGTTTCTTTGCTGGGATAATCTGGTATTCTTTCTCTTTGCCTAAAGCGGCATTCACGTGGCATCCAATTTCCAGCTTGTTGGAAAATATGTCATTGCGACATCCAAAGCATTCGATGCATGGGGTAACATCCTCAAGTCTATTCTCAGCTATCTTATTGGGGAGCTCCGGGTCAGCCAGAAGAGCTCTCCCCATAGCGATAAGGTCGGCTTTGCCTTCTGCCAGAATCCTCTCGGCGGCATCGGGCGTCATTTTGCCCACCGCTATCACCGGCACGGTGACCACTTTTTTGATTCCTGCCGCCAGCTCTTCCAGCACCGCCGGGACAAAGGTATGAGAGGGCAAGTTATTTGGTGCTTTGGGACCGGTGGCAGACACATGGATAGCATCGCTGCCCGCCTCTTGAGCCATGCGGGCAGTACCCTGTGCCTCTTCCAGAGTTATTCCTTCATTCACCCCGTATTCCATGCCGTTAATCCGGCACCAGACAGGATAATCACCGCCAACTGCTTTTTTAATCGCCTTTATCACCTCGACAAGGAATCTGGTTCGGTTTGCCAGGTTACCTCCGTAGCTGTCCTGGCGCTTGTTGTAAGACCTGGATAAGAATTGGGAAACGAGGTAGCCATGTGCTCCATGGATTTCCACACCGTCAAAACCTGCCTTCCTGGCTCTTAAAGCTGCCTCAGCAAAGCAGTTGACGATTTCAGCTATCTCCTTGACGGTGAGTTCTTTAGATACTTCACCCCCCATGCCGGGCAGCGGTGACCCGGCGCTGGCGATTGCCGATGGTGCCACCGGTTGCATGCCGCTCAACGCTGATTTAGCCAGCCTGCCACCATGATGGAGCTGGATAGCTGCCTTGGCACCATGCCGATGGATAACCTGAGTCAACTCGCTCAGCCCCGGAAGGTATTTGTCATCTCTGATGCTTAACTGGGTGGCATAGCACCACCCCTGCTTATGGATATAAGTAGCTTCTACGATAATCAGCGCCGCTCCGCCACGAGCCCGTGCCTCATAATAATTCTTGAGCCGTTCCGTCACGTAGCCCTCTTGAGTAGCATATTTACATAACATGGGTGGCAATACGATACGGTTCTTCAATTCCATTTTCCCAATTCGAAATGGTTCTAAAAGCCTTCTTTTCCTCATAGTGTCCTGCCTGTCAACCTATAAATTTTGCTTTTCTTATTTATGCTTATCTGGAAAAGTCAGGATGCTCGTTAGCTCGGAAACATCCTCAAGCTTGTCTAACGTCAGGGTCATCTCAGCAGCTTTCTCGGCTGTCTTGTGCGAAAAACTACCAGCGAAGTCCATGCAGTCCAGGTACTTTTTCATCACCGCATCAGAGCTTAATCTTTTTGAGGGGTCACCACGAGCATCAACGCAAATTTTCTTATACTCCCTGCCATCCTTCAGCCTGATAGTCAGCGGGCTATTGTAAGTGAAGTAACCCCTTTCCCATTCCGGATGCACGGTTACCTTGACCTTCTTCCGCGCCTCTCTATACTTCGGGTCTCTTGCCTTTTCATCGGTGTAGCTGGACAGGAAAACCTGTTTCTCAAAGAAGCAGGCTACGGTGCTGTGCTCCAGGCTGAATCTGGCATCCTCGCCGGTCTCTGGCTGGGGATACTTCAGGTATAAAGATGCGGTATGGTTTATCTCATGCTCGATGCTTTTCACCTCATCCCAAGTAATCTTATGCTCTGCAATCAAGTCGAGAACGCCGTCTATGTTGCGCTGTTGCAGATAACAGCAGGGATATTTCTTGATGCCGACCTGCATGAGCCGATAACCATTTTCGCCTAATAGCAGGTCAAAATCAGGTACCTCAGCCCAGAGGTCCATAAAGCCGGCACGACCTTCAAGGATAGTGGGGTTACCGGTAAAGCCCAGTTTAGCCAGCATCACCGAGCAAATGCCACTTCTCCCGGCGAAGCCAGATTCGATTAAATGAGCCCCGGCCCCGGTCTGCCGGGCAATCCCGCTAGCCTGAGATGCGGCGATGCTCAAAGCATGGGCGGTTTTCTCCACGTCAAGTTTTAAGAGTTTGGCTGCTATGGCCGCAGAACCTATGGTTGAGCACCCGGTAGCATTGAGATACCCCTTGGCGATGGCCTTTTGAGAGGCTATCCCTATCCTGGAGGCTACTTCATACCCTACGATAAGAG
>CAZUSN010000059.1:6018-8391 GCA_964623035.1 uncultured Dehalococcoidaceae bacterium
CGGGTAACTGACGTCCTCCAGCTCGGTGATATGGGAGAATGCCCCGTTGGCTAAGGCAGCATACTCGGCTAAAGTGCGAAAACCGCCCCCCATTACCCCGGATTCAGGGGAACACTCATAACCCTTAATATATTGTAAGACTATCTTGCCGAAGGGCATCGCCGCCCCGGCCACAGTCATGCCCAGATGGCTTAAGGCCAATATTTGGGCATAGTCTATTACCTCTGGGGCAAGGTCTTCATATCCGGTACGATGCACCCATTGGGCAATCTCCCTTGTCGTCTTAGCGCCCATGGTAGCCTCCTTCGAACTAAGTTTTGATTACTATAACGCTCCAAACTTGTCTTGTCAACCGCTTAAGAACCAAGCCAATAAGATGGTTAGCTGGCAAAGTTCCAGCATCAATCAGTTTCGGAACTCCGCTAAAGATGAGACAAACCTTCCGCCGTGGAGACGAGGTTAATGTTAGCTTTTATGATTGAGGTCAATTGCTCGGCTATGCTATGCCAATAGAATCATGCTCGCATTGAACAAGGCGAATTTCCCCGCCACTTAACTTGTTCCCCATCGCGCCGATTAGGACTCAAACTTAATGAGGGGGTTTTTTAAATTACTCCTTCCGCCACCATACCATCAAGGGTAGTGCCAAAGGCCTCGATGGTCTTATCAATATCCTCTTTGGAGTGCACTGCGGAGACCCAGCCGATAGTGCCCCTGAATAAGTTCATGCCATTGAGCAACAGGTGCCAGTTCAAAGCATTGATGACCTCAGAGGGTGTGGTCTTGGCCACATCCAGGCAGAGAGACCTATCGCACTTTTGACACTTGCCTAAATGAATGTGGAGTACGGAACTGGTATTGAAAACACAGCCTTCAATACCCCGCTCCTCAAGCTTCCGGTTCATGCCGTCCGCCAACCTTTTCGCTGAGGCTTCGGCGGTCTTTTGGACTTCACCTTTGGCAATAATCTTAAGCATGGTCACCCCGGCGATGGCGTTCAGCGGATTGGCATTCCAAGTGCCATTGTGATAGACACGACGATAGCGATTCCACTCGGCGTTTCCCGGTTTTATTTGCAGCAGTTCCATAATATCCGCCCGACCACACACTGCGGCACCGCCACCTAGTCCGCCGCTCACAATCTTGCCCAGAGGACTTAAATCAGGGGTGACCCCAACCCTAGCCTGATATCCCCCGGAAGACCAGCGAAAGCCGCTGATGACTTCATCAATCACCAGTAAAGTGCCATATTTCTGTGTCAGCTCGCGCGCTCTCTTGACTAACGCGGGGGGCATGCCGACAGTGCCGCCGCTGGCTCCACCCCCTTCCAGGAACAGAGCCGCGATGTCCTTCTTGGCCAGCGCCTTCTCCATGGCTGTTACATCGTTGCAGGGGATAACCACGGTGGCTTCCGAGACAGCATCCTCGGTAAAAGGTGGCAGCCTTCCCGCGAGTGGCTTATCATAAGGTGGCACATAGCCCACAAACATGGGGTCTGACCAGCCAAAGAAATGATGGGCAAATTTTAAGATTTTAATTCTGCCGGTATAAGCCCGGGCCAGCTCACAAATCATGATATTAGCCTCAGTACCGGTGAGCACAAACTCCACCCTCTCCGCCGCCGGAATGAGCTGGCAGATTAACTCCGCCCACTCAATAGCGTGCTCATTTTCTGTCCCGTAGTGAGTGCCTTTACTTATCTGTTTTGAGACTGCCTCGACCAAAGTGGGATGAGCATGTCCCAGTATGAGACTCCCGTGTCCCATGACATAGTCAATATACTCGTTACCATCCACATCCCACTTGCGTGAACCCTTGGCCTCTGCGGTATAAACTTGGAAGGGAATGGTAAAGCGGGAATCGTGATGAATACCTCGACTCGTTTTCAGGGACCTCTCCCATAATTCCTTGGACTTTCGATGGGTGGCAATGAATTGGTCCAGTCGGCTTTTTGTTATTGCCATGTTAACAACCTCCTTTCTCTGCCCTAGACATTATACCATGTCTTGCGATACCAGCAGATTATTTAACGGCTTCCTTGTCCTGAGCCATCATCACGGAGTGTTCCCCAAACATATAAGAAACCAATCTGGCTTAATGCACCCAGCCTATGGTGGGAACCGCCCTGGGCATAAGCAGGTGGGGCAACCACAGCACTAACTGCGGGAAATAGGTGGTGATGAAAACCACCGGCAAGGAGCCCAAGACCATAAACATGCTCGCTGGGCCGATCATCTTGTCAAAGGGGCACTTGCCTACCCTCCCCGCCAGGAAGAGGATGGGGGCGCAGGGTGGGGTAACATTCCCCAGCCCCAGGTTGGTGCCCAAGATGGCAGCTAGGTGGACAGGGTGAACTCCAATCTCGTTGGCGAT
>CAZUSN010000060.1:0-243 GCA_964623035.1 uncultured Dehalococcoidaceae bacterium
GCGGTAATTGTATCTTTTTGCATGTAACGCTGCAAACCTAATACATAAAGACCGTTTAGGCAGGTACTTGATGCTCCCGTATCTATCATGAAATCTATATCTCTGCCTAAATTAATGCGAGGGATATAACAATATGCCTGCACTCTAGGTGCAGGCATCATTTGTACACCGAAGTCAGATAGGTCACACTTTATCTTTTTCATGGTGTTGGATATAGAGTTATAACCTCGCGACTGGATAGAA
>CAZUSN010000060.1:253-8312 GCA_964623035.1 uncultured Dehalococcoidaceae bacterium
GCTTACTATTAGCAATGACTTCAGCTTCAAAAACTGCTATCCATTTCTCATCGTAATTCTCTAGCAATTTGTCTCTATTCGTATCCACATATGCCAAATCTCGACTAAACTGCTCTCTTTTTCGCTTGAATTCATCAAATCCGCCAGCCGACTTTAGTGCTTTTTCTAACAACGTACTTGGCATATCACTCACCTCCCATCTCCAGTATATCACAGTATATTACAGTATACTACGTTACATAAATAGTATACCACTCCTTGTCAAGCCCCTGCTTTATTATATGTTTAGTACTTTATTACTATATAGTATATTTTAATAACATATAGAAATTATAGTATTATCTGTCAATTAGTATAGTTTATTGGTAAAACCATTTCGCAACAAGCTAAATTTTGTCCCCCAAGCTGTCGTCATGCTATAATTTGGGCTATGAAAGTCTCGGAGCTGGGAGAATTCGGGCTGATTGCGCTCCTGGCAAAAATGGTTTCCCGTTCCCAGAACAAGCAGTGGTCGTCTTACCAGCAGCTCATCCTCGGTATCGGAGATGATGCCGCTGCCTTTCATGGTGAAGATTCCGTTCAACTGTTGACCACTGATTCCCTCTTCCAGGATGTCCATTTTACTTTAAAGACTACCCCTTGGTATGAACTGGGCTGGAAGGCGCTGGCAATCAACCTCAGCGATATTGCGGCGATGGGCGGCGTGCCCCAATACGCCCTGGTATCTCTAACGCTGCTGGAGAATACTGAAGTGGCGGATGTCGAGTCTCTCTATCAGGGAATGCTCGAAATAGCACAGCAGTTTGAGGTGGCAATCATCGGTGGTGATACCAACTGTGCACCCCTGGTATCAATTACCATTACGGTGCTGGGCAAGGCGAAAGACCAGCGTGGACAGATATTGACCCGCTCTGCTGCCAAACCCGGCGATAAAATAGCTGTTACCGGTTATCTCGGCGCGGCTGCCGCTGGCTTGGAGATGCTGACCAATGAGCTTCAGTTTGACTCTGAGACTACCGCTCAGCTAAGGGATGCCTTCCTCCGTCCCTGCCCCCGAGTAACCGAGGGGCAATTGCTGGTGGAGAGGGGGGTGAAAACCGCCATCGACATCAGCGATGGGCTGATTTCCGACTTAAATCACATCTGCGAATCAAGCCAGGTTGGTGCCCGGGTTGAAATTGACCGGGTGCCCATTTTCCCCGCGGTTAAAGCTAATTTTGGCAAGCGGGCGCTGGAGCTGGCACTATCGGGCGGGGAAGACTACGAATTGCTGTTCACCGCCAGCAATGGGGTTATCGCCGAGGTGAAGGAAGCAGCCTCTTGTCCTATCACCATAATTGGTGAAATCGTGGCGGAAAAAATCGGCAAAGTGACCTTGGTGGATAGTCAGGGCAAACCTTTTCCTCTGCGTAAAGCAGGCTGGGAGCACTTTAAGGCATGACGAATCGTAGGGAAGATAAAATGAAAGAGCCACCACGAAGCCGGACTGATTTTGCCAAAGGCGCTGGCTTGTGCTTTGGCTGTGGGCGGAATAATCCCTACGGTCTGAAATTGAGTTTCCAGTGGGATGGCAAGACTGCCAGAACAGAGGTTATTCCCCAAGAGTTTCATCAAGGCTGGCCCAAAATCGTCCACGGTGGCATTATTGCCTCTATGCTTGATGAGGCAATGGGTCATGCCACCCTCTTTAACGGCTTTTTCGATTTTCTCACCGCAGCCATACAGGTGAATTTCAAGCGCCCGGCTTTGGTGAACGAACCTCTATTGCTCGCTGCTTCAGTAATCAGGAATGAAGGAAAGGTGGTTGAGGTTGAGGGGACGGTATCTTTGTTGGACGGCACACTGGTGGCTGACGGTAAAGCGGTCCAGGTTTTAACTGGAAAAGACAAGCTTGAGGCAGTGCTCTGGGATATGGATGGAGTAATCGCTGATACCGGCCCCTACCATCTCATGGCGTGGCACGAGGTCTTCGGGAAAAGGGGCTTAAAATATTCTGATGATGATTTCCGGCGTAACTTTGGCAAGCGCAATGATGACATCATTCGCAGTGTTGTTGGAGGAGGAATCTCGCCGGAGGAGGTGGATGCTATCGCCAAGGAGAAAGAAGCCGCCTTTCGTCAGAAAGCTAAGTCTAAGGTAAAACCATTTCCCGGTGCGCTGGAGTTGATAAATTCGTTGAAGGAGTACAGAGTGAAGATAGCTTTAGCCTCCTCAGCGCCCATCGAAAATATTCAATTAGTTATCAATGACCTGGGCATAGATGGCACCTTTGATGTCATTGTCTGGGGCAGGCAGGTCACCGAGGGCAAGCCCAGCCCGCAAGGTTTTCTGCTCGCTGCTCAGAGATTAGGGATTGAACCCAGGAACTGTGTGGTGATTGAGGATTCCGTGGCGGGAGTTACCGCAGCGAAACGAGCCGGGATGAGGTGCTTGGCGGTTACCAATACTAATCCCGGGGAGAGATTGGCGGAAGCAGACCTGGTGGTGGACACTCTGGAGAAAGTGAGCGTGGCTGATTTAGCCGGGCTATTCAATTCCCCTGAGGAAGTCGGATAGTTATCATAAGGGAGTTTAAATGGAGAGGTCTCTGGTTCTGATTAAACCTGATGCCATGCAGACCGGTTCAGGTGGCGCTATCATCAGTCGTCTGGAGAAGCTGGGACTCAAGATAGTGGCGCTCAAAATGCTCCATATGGATAGAGCTCTGGCGGAAAAGCATTATGCTGTCCACAGGGATAAGCCTTTCTTTGAGAGACTGGTCAATCATATTACCTCAGCACCGATAATTGCTGTTGTCTTTGAGGGGGAAGGGGCGGTGGCTGGAATCCGTAAGGCAATGGGGGCAACTGACCCCGCTAAGGCGGAACCGGGGACAATCCGGGCTGACTTTGGCTCAAGTATTGAGCGCAATGCCGTGCATGGCTCTGACTCAGTGGAGACGGCGGAGAAGGAGATTAAACTTTTCTTTACTGAGGACGAAATCTTTCTCAGATAAAAATAACCTGAGGGTTTATTGAATCCTGAGCACCAGGTTTGCCTGGTTCCATAGCTTATCTAGCTGATAATATTCCCGTTCCTCGGTGGCAAAGATGTGCACGATAACATCACCGTAATCAAGCACAACCCATCCTGAATCTATCGTGCCCTCATGGTGAACGGGCAAAACCCCGGCTTTTTTTAAGGCATGTTCTACTTCCTCGTATATCGCCCGAATCTGTCTTTCTGTCTCACCGCTGCAGATAACAAAGTAATCAGCAAAGCTACACACGGTTCGCGTATCCAGCAGCACGATATCATTCGCCTGCTTATCGCCGGCAGCATCTACCGCTCTACGGGCTACATCTAACGCTTCCAGAATTCAAGCCTCCTCAATATTCCAAATAGAATTATAACATAGTCTCTGGGATTGTAAATTCAGTATATTGACAAGGAATTTTCCTTGTGCTATATTTAACATAAATAAAGTTGTGGCGGTTGAAATGTTCCAGAAAAGATTCTATTCATATTATTACTACTTTAGCTGGCGCATCGGCGCTGGGGAGGGTTTTGTGTGAGCCTGAAGACCCGTCAATAGAATAAAAGCGTGAATTGAAAGAAGAGCCCTCCCCAGAAGGGCTTTTTTGTTTTCCGGTTGCCAGCGAGAAGGAGAAGAGGAAATGATAATCATGAAGTCGGAAGCAAGCAAGGAAGAAATCGCCAATGTGGTGAAGGAGGTCAAAAAATACGGGCTGAAAGCGGATGTTTCGCAAGGGGAGTTCCGCACCGTAATCGGCTTGATCGGGGACGAGCGTAAGATAGATTTTTCGCACTTCGCCACCCTCCCCGGAGTGAAGGAAGCCTTTATGGTGGAGACCCCCTATAAACTAATCAGCCGGGAATACAGCAAGCGCTTTGACGAAAGGGTTGAGGCTCGGCGGATAAAGGTGAGCGATATCACTATCGGTGGTGACAACCTGGTATTTATCGCTGGGCCTTGCACCATCGAAAGCAAAGCGCAGCTCTTCAGGATTGCCGAAGAGGTAAAGAAAGCCGGGGCTCACATTTTGCGGGGAGGTATCTTTAAACCGAGGACTTCTGTCCATTCTTTCCAGGGGCTGGGTGCCAACAGCCCGGAAGGGGCTGAGGAAGCACTAAGCTGGTTAAATGAAGCTGGGCAGAAGTTCGAGATGCCGGTAATCACCGAAGTAAGAGGGGAAACGCAGATTGACCTGGTGGCAGAATATGCTGATATAATGCAAATTGGTGCCCGGAATATGTATGACCAGGACCTGCTCACCAACGTAGCCAGGAAAGGAAAGCCGATTCTCCTGAAGAGACATTTCGGTGCTGGAATCGATGAGTTTTTATCTTTTGCCGAATATATTGCGGCTGAGGGCAACAAGGATATCATCCTCTGTGAAAGAGGGATATTGCCGGTGGGTAAAGGTAAGAACTATACCCGCTACACTTTTGACCTGGCGGCGATACCGGCGATTCAGAAGGAAACTTATCTGCCAATACTTGCCGACCCCAGTCATGCCACTGGTCGGCGCGACCTTATTTTCAATATGAGTTGTGCTGCGGTCGCGGCTGGAGCATATGGCTTGATGATTGAGACCCACTATAATCCCTCTGAGGCGCTGGTGGATGCCATGCAGATGATAACCCCTGAGGAGCTCAAAGAGGTCATCGCTGCCTGTCAGAAAATCCACCAGCTCATTGCCCGCTCACCGGGGAAAGCAGGTCAACGGTAAATGAGAAAAGTTAAAGTAGCCCTTGGGGGTAAAAGCTACCAGATTTATATTGGTTCAGGTATGCTGGCGCAGACCGGACCTCTGCTTAAGGGACAGGGGTTTTCCGGTAAGCTGGTGATTATTACTGACCCTACGGTGAATAAACTATACGGTGAGGCACTTAACCAGCGTCTAACAGAAGATGGCTTCAGTGTCAATACCTTGCTTGTCCCTGAGGGAGAAGAGCAAAAATCTTTGGGGGCAGCGGGCAGACTCTACCATGAGTTGACCAATTGTTATGCGGAAAGGAATACACCAATTTTGGCTCTGGGGGGAGGGGTTATCGGTGACCTGGCTGGGTTTGTGGCGGCGACCTACTTGCGGGGAGTGCCCCTGGTGCAAATCCCGACCACCCTGCTGGCACAGGTTGATAGCAGCATCGGAGGTAAGGTAGCTATAGACCACGGTCAGCTAAAAAATATGATTGGCGCTTTCTATCAGCCAAGGTTGGTCATCGCTGATACCAGTACCCTGAAAACTTTGCCTGCGGAAGAACTGGCCAAAGGTCTGGCTGAAGTTATCAAAAGCGCCGCCATTGGCGATGAAAGGTTCTTTGTCTTTCTTGAGGGAAATCTGGATAAAATAAAATCTCGTGATGAGGGAGCGCTTGAGGAGAGCGTTTTTCAATCAATAAAGATTAAAGCTGACGTTGTGGAAAAGGATGAGATGGACTTGGGTTTAAGAAATGTTTTAAATTATGGACATACCATCGGACATGCTGTTGAGTCGGTTTCCGATTTCAGGATAGGACATGGTCAAGCTGTGGCTATCGGTATGGTGATGGCAGCCAAAATCTCCAGTCAGATGGGCATCCTTAATGGAAACGAGGTAGCCAGGCTGAAAAAGGTTATCGAGAAAGCGGGGCTGCCCACGGAAATGCCAGACCTGAAACCGGAAGAGATAATCCAGGCCATGAAACATGACAAAAAAGTTAGAGAAAATAAAGTGAGATTCGTTTTGCTCAAATCAATAGGCGATGTCTTTGTTTCTGATGAGGTAAGTCAAGTTTTAGTGGAGAAGGTTTTGTCTGGCGATGAAAAGACCTAGGATTTGTCTCTCCATAGTCAGCGACGACCTGAAAGCAGTAAAGGAAGTCGAGCCATTTGTTGACCTGTTCGAGGTTCGCATTGACCTTGTCGGCGACGGCTGGTTGGAGCTGGTGAAGCACCTGAACAAACCCTGGATAGCCTGTAATCGGAGAGCTGATGAAGGTGGCAATTGGCGGGGCAGTGAGTCCAAAAGGGTGAAGGAGCTCTTACAGGCTGTTGAGTTGGGTGCCGATATGGTCGATATTGAACTTGCCACAGAAAATCTGGGGGAAATTGTGCCGCTGATTAAAAAAAGGGCGCAATGTTTACTATCATTCCATGACATAAAAGGGACACCTGCTTCAGGCAAATTGAAGGAAATAGTCCGCCGGCAATTGGATGCTGGTGCCGATATCTGTAAGGTGGTTACTACCGCTCAGAGATTTGAGGATAACCTGACTGTTTTGCAGGTCATCCGGGAATTTCCCAGAGTAAGGGTCGTTTCCTTTGCCATGGGACCTCTGGGTTTTGTCAGCCGAATTTTCTGCCCCCTGCTTGGTGGAGATTTCGTTTACGCCTCAATTGATACCGGCAAAGAGGCTGCCCCCGGTCAGATAACGGTGGGAGATTTAAGGAAGATTTACGCAATGGTAAAGGAATGGAAAAGAGCATAATATCAGGGAAAACGAATGTCTGCGGCATTATAGGCGACCCGATAGAGCATACCATGTCGCCGGTGATGCACAATACTGCCTTCAGAAAGCTGGGTCTGGATTATGTCTATCTTGCTTTTCAGGTGCACCGGGAGGAACTGGATAAGGCAGTTGCTGGCATGAGAGCCCTGAATATCAGGGGCTTGAATGTTACCATACCCCATAAGGTAGCTATTATCCCGCTTCTGGATAAACTTGACCCTCTGGCAGAGAAGATAGGCGCTATTAATACCATCGTCAATGAAGACGGCGTTTTGACCGGCTACAATACCGATGCCACCGGCTTTCTCCAGACTCTGCTGGGGAAGGGGATAAAGCCGAAGGGGAAAAAGGCGATTATCCTGGGAGCAGGGGGTGCAGCCAGGGCGATTTCCTTTATTCTTGCGGAGAGGCGTGCCAAACTGGTTATCCTTAACCGACATCTGGCTCGGGCGGAAGACTTAGCACAACGCATTGCTCAGGTTTTCCCTGAAGAAATCGAAGCTCTGGCACTGAGTGAAAAAAACCTGTCACGGGCATTAGCCACGGCTGATATTCTGATTAATACCACCAGCCTGGGTATGGTGCCTGAGGTTGATGAGACACCGGTTCCCGCCCGACTGCTCAAACCGGGGCTCATTGTCTTTGATATTGTCTATAACCCGGTCAAAACCAGGTTATTGAAGGAGGCTGAAGCTGTCGGCGCCCAAACGATAAACGGGCTGGATATGCTTGTCTGGCAGGGTGTGCTGGCTTTTGAGAAGTGGACCGGTCAGAAAGCCCCGCTTGAAGTGATGAAAAGAGAAGCAATCAAGGCTTTGGCACATGAAGACTAACATTGCTCTTATCGGTTTCATGGGAACAGGGAAAACGGTGGTGGGCAAGCGCCTGGCAGAGAAGCTGGACAAGGAATTTGTTGAGCTGGACGCACTGATTGAGCGGAAGGTGGGGAAGACGATACCCGAGATATTCCAGCAGGATGGCGAGATAGCCTTCCGTGAGCTTGAGATTGAGGCTGCCAAGGAGGCATCGAAAAAGAAGAATGTGGTTATCGCTTGTGGTGGTGGGGTAGTGCTCAACAAAATAAACATTGACCGACTCAGAAAGGAAAGCCTAATCGTTTACCTGAAGGCATCGCCAGGGGTAATCCTGAGGAGGACTTTGTCTGATACCAATGAAAGACCTTTGCTTAAGTCAGATAACAAAGCTTTAGCGGTCAAGGAGCTTTTGAAATTCCGTCAGCCATTTTACCAGCGGGCTGCGGATATAACCATAGATACTTCAAAACTGGATATTGACTCAGTTGTCGAACGGATAATAGCCAGAGTGAAAGCCGATGAAAGTCTCACTTAGCAAAAGCCAGTTGAAAGGGAAGGTCAGTGCCCCGTCTTCGAAAAGTTACACCATTCGGGGCTTGATGTGCGCTGCTCTGGCTAGAGGGGAAAGCGAGGTAATACACCCCTTGAGCTCGGATGATACCGAAGCAGCGATAAATGTATTGAGTCAGGTTGGAGTAAGCGTGCGTCAGCAAGCCGATTTCTGGCGAGTTGCTGGTGGCTGCTTCCAT
>CAZUSN010000061.1:0-8230 GCA_964623035.1 uncultured Dehalococcoidaceae bacterium
GTCCAGAAATTGCCCTGCCGGCCCCACAAAGGGGCGTCCCTGCTGGTCTTCATGCCAGCCCGGCGCTTCGCCAATAAACATTATCTCCGCATCCTCCGGCCCTTCACCCGGAACTGCTTTAATTCGGTGTTTAGCTATTTCACACCGCTGGCAATGGGCAATTTCTTTATTAAGCTCACTCAGTGCTGACATCTCGTCAAAGCTAAATCCAATTTTAAGGATTAACCAACCTTTGTGATTATGATAACACCAGAGCTAGGTCAAGTCAATTTTAAGTTACCATAAAGAGAGTCGAATGTCCGTAGATACATTTGAAGTGTAAGGCTTTTCCGTATGGGTAAAGCAAAAGAGGGGCATAGCCCCTCTTCCAAATCTTTTCTTAACTAAAGCCAGATTTTCTATTCTACCGTCGTCGCCAAGCCCACCTGTTCCCAGTGAGCTATCCCTCCCAGCAGGTTGTAAACTTCCGCAAAACCTAGTTCCGCCATCATATCCAAAGCTTTACCACTGAGCTGGTCAGTCTGACCATAAATAAGATAGGCTTTGTCTTTATCAAGCTCATTCAGTTCATCAGCAAAATCTGCGGACTCATAGTCCAGATTTATCGCCTTTTCGATGTGCCCACTTTTATATTCTTCCCAAGTTCGGAGGTCAATAATGATGAAATCCGGGTTGCCTAGATTATCTACAATTAAAGCGTAAGCCTCTTCCAGATTAATATCTTCAATTATCTGCGGGTTTTCTGGACTGGAAGTTTCTTCTTCCCGACTAAGGCAGCTATTGAGCGAAACCAGTGGCACTGTAAAAATAATCAATAGCGCCAGTATCACTAATTTTGTTGACTTTATTTTCATCGTGATTTACTATGCGCTTGCTTTAGGTAGTGCCACCTTCAGGGCTGATATTATACCCTTAATATCATCTTCGTCTACCCAGCCCAGGTGACCAATGCGGAATATCTTACCCTCTAGTTTTTGCTGTCCTCCAGAGAGCACTATTCCGTGCTCTTCCCTCATAATCTTGAGCAGTTTCTTCACATCAAGTCTGTCCTTAGTTGCCACCGCGGTAACCGTATTGGAGGCGTACTTTTCTTCCGGGAATACGGAGAGTCCCAGCTATTTCACGCCTTCCCGGGCAGCTTTGCCGACCCGAGCATGGCGGGCAATGATGTTAGCTAGACCTTCCTTCAACATCATGTCCAGAGCCACCTGTAAGGCAAATGCTATCGATACTGCCGGTGTCCAGGGTGTTTGTCCTCTTTCCAGATAGCTCTTGGCTTTGCTGAAATCCCAGGTATAACGAGGCATCTTCGCCTCAGCATGGGCTCGCCATGCCTCCGGACTGAGGCTGACCATGGCCATGCCTGGGGGCACCATCCATCCTTTCTGAGACGCGGTTACGGTAACATCACAGTGCCACTCGTCCACCGGCAATTCAATGGAGCCCAGGCTGCTAATGGCGTCAACCAGCAGCAGTTTGTCAAATTCCTTGACCAAGGAGCTGATTGCTCTCAGGTCATTGGTAACCCCGGTGGAGGTCTCGTTATGGGTGACCAATACAGCCTTAATTTTGGGCTCATTCTGGAGCGCCCGCCGTATATCATCAATATCCGCTGCCTTGCCCCATTCATAATGGAGCGGGATTACCTCAGCACCAAACTGCTCAGCAAGCTCAGCAAAACGCTCCCCAAAGAAGCCAATAGACACCGATAACACCTCATCTCCCGGAGATAGCGTATTGACAACCGCTGCCTCCAAGCCGCCGGTGCCGGAACAGGTGAGCAAATAAAGGTCGCCTTTGGTCTGGAATAACTGTTTCAGTTTGGCGGTCACATCATGCAGTATTTGAGCAAACTCCGGCCCACGATGGTTTATCATCTGCTTAGCCATCGCCCGCAAAATTTCCGGTGGGCAGGGGGTTGGTCCGGGGATACGTAAACCTTCCATCTTCTTTTCCTTTCTATAAAACTATTAAACTTTTAATTAAATGAAAAAAAGCAAAATTTACCTATTGACAGGCTTTAAGTTGACTTAATATAACGTCTCTTGCCAACTCTTATGATAGTATCTTTGGAGAAGGTATAATTCACATCGGTAACTCTTTTGCCATTAATATATACCGCACCTTGTTCAATGAGACGCCTGGCTTCACCTCTACTCTTAGCCAGATGATTTTCCACGAGATAATCCTGAAGACTACTACCTGACTTGGTACCAAGCTCTATCTCTTCTGGCAATTCTTTCTTTTGAAATATTTTAGTGAAATTCTCCTCAGCCTCGGTAGCAGTCTTCGCGTCATAAAGCTGAGTTACCAGCTCTTTCCCCAGACGCTTCTTCAGTATCATCGGGTTAATGTTTTCATTTTTCAGTCCCCGCTTAAAATCTTCCAGTTCTGAATCAGAAACATCGGTAAGAAGCTCAAAATATGGCAAAATCATATCATCCCGAATTGACATCGTCTTACCATAGATTTCAGCAGGCGGCTCAGCGACTCCAATATAATTGCCCAGGCTCTTGCTCATCTTCTGCGTGCCATCAGTCCCCACCAGTAGCTGCGTCATGAAGCATTGCTGGGGACGCTGCCCCACCATGGACTGAAGCTCCCTCCCCACCAGAAAATTAAACTTCTGGTCAGTGCCGCCAAACTCAACATCAGCTTCTATCACCACCGAATCGTAAGCTTGGAGCAAAGGGTAAAGCAGTTCCGTCACAGCAATAGGTCGGCCAGCGTTATATCGAGCACTGAAATCCTCCCGAGCCAATAGCTGGGCGACGGTAAATTTGCTGGTCAGGCGAATGACATCAGCCAGAGTAAATTTGCCAAACCATTCGCTCTGCCATCTCACCTCGGTCTTTTCCCGGTCAACTATCTTGAAAAATTGCTTCATATAGGTTTCGGCGTTAGCTTTCACCTGTTCCGCCGTGAGCATGGGTCGAGTAACGGAGACTCCGCTCGGGTCACCAATCTGGGCAGTCCAATCGCCAACGATGAGGATAACCTGATGACCAAACTCCTGAAACTGGCGCAGCTTTCTCAGAGCGACCATATGCCCCAGGTGAATATCAGGGAAACTGGGGTCAAAGCCCTCCTTCAAGCGCAGTTTCTTGCCGGAACGGAGTAGCTCAATCAGCTCTTCCTCAACGATAATTTCCGCCACCCCACGCCGGAGCAGTCGAGCGATATCACGGTCAGTTACGGGTTTTACACCAGCTTTCATACCTGTTATCCACCTTTAGAACCCAGTATTGCTTTGCCACGTTTTACATCCTCTGCCATCTGCTGCTTTAATTCCTCCATGGTGCTGAATTTCTTTTCATCACGGAGTCGCTCCATAATCTCAATCTTCAGCTCCCGCCCGTAGAGGTCGCCCTGATAATCAACAATATATACCTCGACAGCACGCTTACGGTCACCAAAGGTAGGGTTATGACCGATATTGGTCATTGACTGATAAGCACCGCCATCAATATAAGCCCAGGTGGCATAAACGCCGTCTGGCGGCAGCGCCTGTTCCGGTGCTACATCCAGGTTCGCCGTAGGAAAGCCAAGAGCTACACCCCGCCTGGCTCCGGTGATGACCTGACCGTGAAGGCTAAAAGGACGTCCGGTTAATCTGTGCACCTTTTCTATATCTCCCTTAGATAAAGCTTTCCTGATCGTCGTGCTGCTGACCACTTCCCCATTCAGGATTACCGCCGGCACCACAGTGACGCTGAAGCCCATCTCCTGCCCCAAGGCGCGGAGAGCATCAGCATTGCCTTCCCTATTTCGACCTAGGGCAAAGTCAGCCCCGATTACCAGCCCGCGCATGCGGAGGTATTTCCTCAGTAGCTTAACGAACTGGCGAGCGCTGAGCCGGGCTGATTCGGCAGTGAAGGATATGGGGACAATAATTTTCACACCCTCACTTCGAAGAAGGTTGATTCTCTCATCAAGGTCAGTGAGGAACGGCAGTTTCGTTTCGGGATGCAACACTTCCTGGGGGTGCTGGCGAAAGGTTACCACACCACTGAGCAGGTCCTGCTGCCGAGCTTGTTCCACCAGCTTTGAAATCAGATACTTATGACCGAGGTGAACCCCATCAAAAACACCCACGGTCAGCAGCGTATCTTTACTCGGTGCTGCTCGAGCCAGCTCCTCCTCTACAGACATCGCCTCTCCTGAATTTGAGATTACTATTTGACTATAACTAAATAGCTAATAAAAATAAACAAAAGGGTGATTTTTAATAAGACCCCGTAGTTATCAGTAACGGGGTTGTTTTAATACTAGCATAAGACTGACTGAGCGTCAACTTAAGAGCCTAAGGAGAGTGTTTACCAACCTATCCCCTTTGCCCCCTTCCCTTGGCAAGGGAAGGGGGAGTGATGAAAGAGGGACTTCGTCCCTCTTAAACGCCCTATGAACACACCAGGGGCTTTGCCCATCTCAAAAAGGGGAGTATAAAGCCAGAGAGGGGACTTCACCCCTCTCAAAAATCTTTTCCCTCTCCCCTTCAAAAGGGGAGAGGGATATAAGGGTGAGGGGTTGTTAAACACTTTAGAGTCCAAGTCTGTTTGAGAATGAGCCAGCTAAATGTTAAAATGCAAAGTCTGCCGGTTAAAGGAGATAAGGTGATTCTCAAAAAACTGGTCGTTGGGCCGCTGGCATCAAATTGCTATATTGTTGGCTCAGAGGCAACTAAAGAGGGAATGCTCATTGACCCCGCTGATGAGGCGGAGGAGATTTTGCAGAGCGTTAAAAAATTGAGACTTAAGATAAGATTCATTGTCCTGACCCACGGACATCCTGACCACGTTGGTGCCTTAAGGGAAATCAAAGAAGCCACCGGCGCTGAAATAGCCATGCACGCTGATGATGTCGAAATTCTCAGACAGCAGTCCCTGGGCTTTCTCTTCGACCTTTCCTACCCGGCGCCACCCACTCCAGACCGATTACTCAAGGAAGGAGATAGCATAGAGGTTGGCGACCTTCACTTTTCAGTTCTGCACACGCCAGGGCATACTCCAGGCGGCATCTGTCTTCTGGGACATGGTGCTCTGTTCAGTGGTGATACTCTCTTCAACTATGGCATAGGCAGGTATGACTTGCCCGGCGGCGACTACAATCAGCTTATGGATAGTATTCACACCAAACTGATGGTGCTACCTGATGATACCATGGTTTATCCCGGTCATGGTCCGGAGACCAACATTGGTGATGAGCGCCGGGCGAACCCTTTCTTGCGCGCTTAATGAACCTCGCCCTTGAATTTTTCCAGCTTATTCTCCAGCTCTTTTTGCCTCATCATCAATGTCAAATCGCTGCGTGTTTTCTCCAGAATACCACGAACGACATCGGTAGTGCGCCGCAGACCACCGGTGATGGCATCAGGGAAGTCCATGGTAACCAGAACGCTGTAGATATCGTCCATCATCAATAATATTTCCTCACTTCGAGACAGGTCACCCTGTCTCATGCCATCGAGCAGGTAACGTCGCAGCTCACCTACCGCTTCCCCCAGTCCATTCAAGTAAGCCGCCGCGTCAATGCCCAGCCTTTCCGGGGACGGCATTTTCTTCCCGGTCACCAGAGCGAGGAGAACACTCCCCTCAGCAAATTCCTTCTGGGCATCACGGATGAATCCGGTATTACTTAAATCATGATAATCAGCCACCGCCTGTTCTGCTTCAGTGAGAAGACCACGAGCTGTCTTGAGAGACTCAGCAGCCTCGGCGAATTCCTGACGGTGCACTGCCCGGATTGCCTGACTGCAACTGCGAATTGCATCGCGGCATAAGGGCATTGCCTTTTCTCGGGCAGCATCCTTCGCCGAAAAGCCTTCTCTTATTTGCTCCGCAATTGAGTCCAGATTATCAGTCGATTTACTCATTTTGTGCCTTATACTTTCGCATCAGTTTGGAAAATAGCTCTTTTTCTATGGTGTAGAGTTTGAACCGAGCCCGTTTGAATTTATCCGATTCCAGGGGTATACCCGGATTTTTAGATAGCTCTTCCACAACTCTCATTGCTTCCTGCACTCTGCGGGCATTAGCTACTACTGTAGCCAATATTTCTTTATATTTTCCCTCTCCAGATGCCTCAAGAGCGATACCAACATCGCCTTCCGAGTTCCGCGCCTGGAGAAATTGCTGTTCCAGTGATAAATCGACTTTCACCATCTCGTGCCTCAGGTCTTTGAGCTGCTGACTCAAGGCTGCATCATCCAGCAACAGACGGGCTATTTCCTCAAGGACGCGAAGTCCCTCACCAATCCGATTTATATTGGCGTCAATAATGCGCAGTGTTTGCTTCGGTATTTTTTCCATATCCAGGTGGGTTAATTCTAGCACAGCCGGACTGAAGGGTAAAGCTGAACATTCCTCAGTCTTCGCCAACGGCATTTTCAATGAGCTCAATGCGCACCGACTTATCCTTCTGGTCCAGTTCCACCGCCACCACATCTATCCGCCAGGAGGCAGGCAGGTCATTATGGGTCTGCTGGTAATGAGATGCCACTGCCCTCAATCTTTCCATCTTGGTCGGTGTAATTGATTCCTCCGGGCTGCCAAATTCCAGACTCCTTTTTGTCCGCACCTCGACGAAAACCAGGTAATCTTTGTGCCTGGCAATGATGTCAATTTCGCCCGCCGCACAGCGGTAATTAGATTCCAAAATGCGATAGCCCCGCTTTTGCAGAAAATCCCGGGCTAGCTTCTCACCCAGGATACCGACGTCTTTACGTTTCATTGTTCTTCAATTTCAGGTTATCTACCTCTCCCCCTTAATCCTCTCTCCTTCAAAGGAGAGGAGAAAGATATTGAAAGAGGGACAAAGCCCCTCTTAAACTCCCCTTGATAATCGCCAATAAATTGAATCCTTAACCGGCTGGAAGGAGCGGCGATGGATAGGTGATGGTCCCAGCCGGAATATGCCGGCAACATGCTCATCAGTGCAATAACCCTTATTTTCCGCCAGCCGGTAACCAGTATAAATTCTATCCAGCTTCATCATGAGATGGTCACGGAATACTTTAGCTACAATGGAGGCACAAGCAATCGAGAGGCACAAACTATCGCCATCAATAACACCTTTTTGGGGCAAGGGCACTTCTGGCAGACGAAAATAATCAATGAGAAGGTACTGCGGTGGTGGGGAGAGTTTGCTGATGGCCTGCTTCATAGCTAGACGGCTAGCGCTGACTATGCCCAGAGCATCAATCACTCTATGACTGACGGCACCAATGCCAAATGAGATTGCGCTTTCTTGAATATGCTGAGCCAGGAGTTCACGCCTTACCGGGCTCAGCAGCTTGCTGTCCCTCACTTCAGCCATCCAGCGACCTTTTACTTTATCAGGCAAGATGACCGCCGCCGCCACCACCGGTCCCGCCAGAGCACCCCGCCCCACCTCATCCACACCAGCAATAAGCCAGTAGCCCTGCGCTGCCAGCTTCTTTTCTTCGGCAAAGGACGGTATCAGGGAATTATTGGGCAACCCCATCCCCCTTTATCCCCCTTCCCATGAGGGGAAAAGTTTATAGAAGAGAGGTTTCGCCTCTCTTTAACTCTCCTTTCATAAGGGGACTTCGTCCCTCTTAAATGCCCTTTACTTCTTAGTTGAGAGCAGCTTGCTCACCTTCTCCCAGATAATCTCGGCGATTTTCTCTCTGGACAGGGTGGCATCCACCACCAGCCAGCGCTCTGGTTCTTTTTCTGCTAGCTTAAGATAGCCCTCCCGCACTCTCTGATGAAAGGCTATATCCTCCTGTTCAAAGCGGTCTCTTTTTCTACTTCTCTTGCGGGCAAGCCCAGCCTCAACCGGTATATCCAGTAGTACGATCAGGTCAGGTTTTAAACCCTGAGTGGTGGCATTATTAACCGCCTTGACCATGGCTAAATCAAGTCCCCGCCCGTAACTCTGGTAGGCGGTCGTTGAGTCGGCGTAGCGGTCAGAGATAACCATTTTACCACTTTCCAGGTTAGGTCGGATGACTTCCGCGACTAGTTGAGCCCGGGAAACATTGAACAGCAATAGCTCAGCGGCTGGTGAAATATTCATCTCCCCTCCCCATTTCAGCCAGCGCGCCACTTTCTTGCCCAGCGCGGTAATACCGGGCTCATGAGTTAACACCACGGGGATAGCTAATTTTGATAGTCTCCGGTAGAGCGCCTTTGCCTGAAGGCTCTTGCCTGAACCCTCCCCACCCTCAAAGGTAATAAAGAGTGCCATATACTGGCCCCATCTAAAA
>CAZUSN010000062.1:0-8209 GCA_964623035.1 uncultured Dehalococcoidaceae bacterium
TCACACCAAGACACTCATCAAAAGCGGTGTCTTCCAGCAAATGGAATCTTCCATACCAGAGATTTCCTCGGTAGCCTGGAGTTCCATAATTACCGGCAAGAATCCCGGTGAACACGGCATATTCGGCTTCACCGATATCCCTCTACAGACCTACCGCCTGTCCTTCCCCAATTTTAACGACCTGCTCATGCCCCCCTTCTGGAAGCACAAAGGAAATGGCAGGTCAGTGATTATCAACGTCCCTTTCACTTATCCTGCTGCCCGTCTCAATGGAGTGCTCATCGCCGGGTTTGTTGCCCTTGACCTCCGGAGGGCGGTCTACCCCGCCTCACTCCTTCCCATACTAAATAAAATGGGCTATCGCATCGATGTGGATTCTAACAAAGCCCACCAGTCGCTCGATTTATTCCTCAAGGACCTGGATAGAACACTGCAAGCCCGTATCAAAGCCTACCGTTATCTCTGGGAGAAAGAGGACTGGAGAACCTTTATGTTCGTCTTTACCGGTGCTGACCGCTTGGCTCATTTCCTCTGGCATGCTTATGAAGACAAGCAGCATAAATACCACTCCGCCTTTCTGAACTATCTTCATCAGATAGACGAGGTTATTGGCGAGGTCAGCCAAAAAATGGATGAGACTGACTCACTACTTATGCTCTCTGACCACGGCTTTGAACGATTGGAATATGATGTCCAGATAAACTTTTTTCTCGCCCAGGAGGGGTTTCTCCGCTTCAGAAGAACCCCGGCGCAAAGCCTAGCCGATATTGCTTATGGCACAACCGCCTTTGCTCTGGAGCCAGCCCGAATTTACCTTAACTTGGAAGGTAAATATCCCCGAGGAAGCGTGAAACCGGAGAATAGAGAGACCGTCATTAATAAACTTGAAAGTGGTCTCATGTCCTTAGAGATGAATGGCAAAAAAGTAATAGAACGAATATGTCGAAAGGAAGAGATATACCATGGCCCGCAACTTCACCGGGCTCCAGATTTAGTTTTGCTTTCAAGCAAAGGCTTCAACCTGAAAAGTGGCCTGAAGGCAACAAATCTTTTTGAAAGAGTCATCTTCACTGGTAAACACTCACAAAAAGATGCTTTCCTATTGATAAACAAGCCTGCACCAGATATAATTCAAGAAAAGCCATCAGTGTATGATGTTGTTGGCATCATGAACAGATTAAGGAGTGAGTGCTGAGGTCAGCTCCTAGCCAGTGAAATAGTCTTTTTGGGAGGTGGAGGAGATATGGAAAATCATAATGCAGAATGTACCTGCTGGAACTGCCCGGCGATAGACCTTACCGGAAAAGTAGATTTCCGGTCTTGTGGACAATCGCGGGAGGTATTCAGCCAGGGTCCGAGTGATGACTCTGAGGCGCATATCGTTGCTGAGTGTAAGCGGCGACCAGACCTCGGGCTCTATGACCCAATGTCGGTTACCTTTGCCGAATGCCCCGAATGGAAAGCGACACCTTACGGCTATTTGCTCAAAGATATGCGGGTGATGATTCTGGGCATCGATGGTTATCTGGGCTGGACGCTTGCCCTCTGGCTTGGTAGTTTGGGAGTCAAGGTTACCGGCGTGGACAACTTCGGTCGTCGAGACTGGGTAAAGGAAAGAGGTGCCCGCACTATAGTCCCTATCTCCAGGATGACGGAAAGGCTCCACGCCGCTAAAGAAGTCCTGGGCATTGATATTGAGTTTCGCCAAATAGACATATTGAACGAACGTAACCTTTTACGTGAGTTCATTGAAGAGATTAAGCCGGAAGCCATTGTTCATTATGGTGAATGCCCCAGCGCCCCCTACAGCATGATAGATGTTGACCATGCCGTCTTTGTCCAGCGCAATAATGTCCTGGGGACACTGGGCGTTTTGTTCACCATGAGAGACTTAGTTCCTGAAACTTCCCTTATCAAACTGGGAACGATGGGTGAATATGGTACACCTCTAACCGGTCGTCCCCTCTTTGAAGGCGTGTTTCCTGCTGATGCGGTTCTGCACTGGGGAGACAAAGAGTGGAGCTTGGGCGGCGAGCTAACGCCACGTGACCCGGTGAGCTTCTATCATGTGAGCAAAGTGCAGGACACCTATAACGTCTATGAAGCCTGCAAATACTGGTGGCTTCGCTCCTATGATGTGATGCAGGGCGTCATTTATGGTGTTCATACTCCTCAGGTCGCGGCTGACCCCCGATTACGCACTCGTTTAGATATAGATGAATGGTTTGGCACGGTAGTAAACCGATTGGTTGCCCAGGCAGTAATCGGATTTCCACTGACGTTGTACGGCGCCGGTGAGCAGATTCGGGGATTTATCGGCTTGGAAGATGCCATGCAATGCATGACCAGGTTGATAGCTCATCCTCCCGAGCCGGGGCAATATGATGTGGTAAATCAGATGTCAGGATTCTACAGCGTCAGACACCTTGCCGAGACTGTAGCCAAGATAGCCAGCAGAGAATTTAATCTGCCGGTTACCGTCCAGCGCGTGGAGAATCCCCGGGTGGAATCTGATATTCATCCCTTTGAGCCGATTTACAATAAACTGCCAGAGCGCTTTGGGTTTAAGCCCAAGGTAACACTTGAAGATGAAATCTACCGCATGCTTGAGCTGCTCACCCAGCCACATATCAAAGAGAGGATAGAGGAGAAAAAGCATCTTATCCTGCCCAGAACCTGGTGGTCAGGAATAAAGAAGCAGGTGGAGACCTTGGAGATTATTGAGGAGATCAAATATGAGCCCGGTGTTAAGGCTCACCGACCGTAATTTTGACCAGGAAGTGCATCAATCCAAGACGCCCACATTGGTAGAGTTCTCCGCCTCATGGTGCGTACCTTCTCAGCAACAGAAACCTCTCCTCAAAGAACTAGCTAAGGAATATGGCGGGAAACTCAATATTGGCGAGCTCAACGTTGACCAGAATCCAAAGGTAGCTGCCGAATACAGGATAATGGGCTGTCCCACCTTTATCACTTTCAACGCAGGCAAGATACTCCAGCGCAAAGTAGGCGCACAGTCAAAAAAACAGCTCATCGAGTTGATACAGTCGGCCATCAACGGTCACTAGCTGGCGGTTCAGGAGATGAACTCTATCTCAGTGGTCATTCCCGCCCGAAACGAGAGGGAGAGAGTAGCCCAGGTCATAGAGGAAGCGCAGAAATATGCTGATGAAGTCATCGTCATAGATGATGCCAGTACCGATGAAACGGGACAGTTAGCTGAAAAACTCGGGGCCAGAGTAGTGATTAACCAGCAAAGGAAGGGATATCTCGAAGCAATCAAAACCGGTTTCCAGATAGCCAGAGGTGATATTGTCGTCACCATGGATGCTGACGGAGAACATAATCCCAGGGATATTCCCCGCCTTATTAAACCAATCTCCGAGGGCGAAGCAGAGCTGGTATTGGGAAGGAGGCAGCAGAAAGTCAGGATATCTGAGAGATTTATAGACCGGCTGGTCAATCTCAAAATGAAAATATCTGATTCATGCACTGGCTTCAGGGCATTAAAGAAAGATTTGGCGCTAAAATTGAACTTGAAAGGGCAATGCACCTGTGGAATCTTGGTTCTCGAGGCAAATTATAATGGGGCTAGAGTTATCGAGGTTCCCATTGAGACTGCTCCTGTGAGTAAACCGAGAGAAATAGCCTGGTATCACCTCAAGCAGATTTTCTACGTTCTTGGCTGGCTACTAAAAGGGAAGAGGAAAATTTAGTAAAATAATGGGTTTTCCGTAAGGCGGGAGGACTGAGCACAAACTACTATGGCACAGACTAAGGGCAATCAATACTGCCAAGGTGATACCATCTTAATCACCGGGGGTTGTGGCTTTATCGGCATAAACTTAGTCAAACAGCTTGCTGACAAAGGATACCGGATAAGGGTTCTTGACAACCTTTCCACCGGTAAAGAAAAAAATCTGAAGAAACTCCTGATTTCATATCCGCAACCCCCCGCTGTTGATTTGATTGTGGGCGACGTCAGAAACCAAGCAGCGGTAAACCAAAATATAAAAGGCGCAGTGGCAGTCGTTCATCTCGCCGCCCACACTGATGTTATCGGGTCTCTAGAGAACCCCAAGGAGGACTGGGACATTAATGTCAACGGGACGCTAAACCTTTTAGAAGCCTGCCGTAAGAACGGAGTAGCAAAGTTTATCTTCGCTTCATCAAATGCGGTGTTAGGTGAACAACCACCACCAATAGATGAATCAGTAATACCCAGACCCCTCTCCCCCTACGGGGCATCAAAACTGGCTGGCGAAGCCTTGTGCTCGAGCTATTGTCATTCCTTTGGGCTAGAGACATCCACCCTTCGTTTTGCCAACTGTTACGGCCCCTATTCTGAACACAAAAACAGCGTCATCGCCAAATTCATGAAATGTGCTATGGAGGGCATGCCTCTTACCATTTATGGCGACGGCAACCAGACCAGAGATTTTATTCATGTCGATGATATCTGCCGGGCAATCTTTCTCGCCTTGACCAAGCAAAGCTCGCCCGGTGGTGAAGTCTTTCAAATTGCCACCGGAAAAGAGACCAGCATCAATAGTCTCGCCAGGCTGATTGGAGAAATAGCGGGAAGAGAATTGCAGATTATTCACCAGCCGGAGAGAAAAGGTGAAATAAAAAGAAACTATTCAGACATAAACAAAGCAAGAACCATGCTCGGCTTCAAACCAAAGGTGGAGCTTAAAGCTGGACTTAAAGACTTGTGGCAATGGTTTCAAAAGGAGGAGAAGCAGTGAAGAAGGAAGAGAAGAATAAAGCTGTGTTTTTATCGGCTGAGCTTTATGACCGGATAGAACAAAGAGCCAAAGCTACCGATTTCAGTTCAGTGGAAGAATATGTCACTTTCGTCTTGGAAGAAGTCCTCAAGGAAGATGATGAAGAAGCTGTTTTTACCGAGGAAGAAGAGAAAGAAATAAAGAAAAGGCTGAAGGATTTGGGGTATCTGGAATAAGGATTATTAATAGCGAATATGTCGAGAATCGTAAATCAATCACTGCAGACGATAACCAAAGGTGCTGCCATAATCTTCCTGGGACTGTGTGCCCGAATGCTCCTTGCCCTGGTGGGTAGAATCATCCTGGTCAGATATATAACTAAGGGCGAATATGGATTGTATTCCCTGGGATTGGTAGCGCTGGAAGTCATTATTACCTTGTCGTGCCTGGGACTTGAGGCCGGGACAACCAGGCAGATCGCTTTCTATCGAGGGAAAAATGACCTTCAAAAAGCCCGGGGGATAATCTTTTCATCTTTGCAGGTTGGCATCGCCACCAGCGTTCTTCTCACTGTAATCTTCTTCTTCATCTCAGATTTCATTGCCATAACCTTTTTCCACACTCCAGAGCTTTCCAGTATCCTCAAAATTTTCTGCATTGCGACCCCTTTTCTGGTCTTAATCCAAGTCTTCACCTCCTCGTTCCGAGGCTTTGACAGGGCACAGCCACGCGTTTACTTCCAGGACTTATTGAGAAATGCACTATTCCCTCTGCTTTTAATTGTCGTTGTCCTGCTTCATCTTCCCTTCGTATGGGTAGTTTACACTTTTGTCGCCACCGTCATAATTACTTTTGTCGCCTATGCAACGTACACTACCAAAAATCTGCAATTTTCCTTCAAAGCTGCCTACAGTGTTGCTGACATGTCAATAACCAAAGAGCTTCTCCTTTTTTCACTGCCTCTTCTCCTGGTTGGCATGTTCCAAGATATACTGACCTGGACAGATACATTGATGCTCGGCTATTTCAAGGTTCCCGATGACGTTGGACTCTATAACGTAGCCGTACCGCTTGCCCATCTTCTTCCCATATTTCTAACTGCGGTGAATTTTTTACATATTCCAATAATATCCCAGTTCTATGCCAAGGGTCAGCTGGAAGAGATAAAACGGAGTTACGCAGTGGTTACTAAATGGGTGACGTCAGCAACCTTGCCTGTTTTCCTCACCTTTGTTTTATTCCCAGAAATCGTCCTGAAATTTTTCTTTGGCTCTGGTTATGTTAGTGCTGCTTTTTCCTTACAGATTTTATCAGTGGGATTTTTCATCAGTGCTGCTTTAGGACCCAATGGCACCACGCTCACCGCTATTGGACAAACCCGTTTTCTAATGTGGGCAACAATTACCGCGGCTATTGCCAATATCATTCTCAATGCCGCCATGATACCACCTCTAGGCATAAACGGCGCCGCAATCGCTACCGCACTATCACTCATAATAAGAGAGTCACTAATCTCAATGAGGCTTTATTTAAGCAACCGGATACATCCGTTCACCAAGAACTACCTGAAGCCAGTGGTAGCATCCTTTGCCCCGGCCCTGCTCATCTATGGGATAGCCCGGAGTCTCATGGACAATATAACCTTATGGTTTCTGCCCATATTCTTGGTATCATTCTTACTGATATATGGTTTGTCCATACTGCTTACCAGAAGCTTTGACAAAGAGGATATCGCCATGCTTCTCACCATAGAAAAAAGACTGGGGATGAATTTGGCACCGGTAAAGAGAATATTACAGCGGTTTGTCTAACTATATCTTGCTAAGAGCTTTTAACTTTCTAATTTTCCGTTTTTCTATTGTCATCATTTCTTCTTTTCTAATCTTCTGCAATTGTTGCTTTAGTTCTTGAACCACATCAGGTCTTCGAGTTAAGATATTATTCTTCTCCTTTGGGTCATTCTCTAAATCATATAGCTCGGCTGGAATATTGTCGGCATTGGGTGCACAAACATACTTGTATTTTGCCGTGCGAATCCCGGTTAGCAGTCTCGTTCTATCACCAAATAGTCCTTTGCTGGCTTCACAGTACGCTGGGACTTCTGGTAGCTCTTCCCCGCTGATTAGGGGTAATAGGCTTCGTCCATGTATTTGTTTGATATTCTCATGTTTCAATCCCAGAGCCTCAACAAGAGTGGGGAAAATATCTACTGACCTGACCTGGTCCATTACCCGTTCCCCTCTCGGAAATATATCCTTGCCAACGAAAATCAGAGGGACCCTTAATAAATAATCATAGACGTGAAATCCGTGCCCAATGTGAGAAAGCTGATCCTTGGTTTTTCTCAATTTTCTTCGCAATTTTGAATAGTAAGTTTCCACCTCCGGAAATAATCGTTCAATAATTGTTTCACCATATTTCTCACCATGGTCAGCATGTAGTACGATGACAGTATCATTATCAATACAATCCAGCAGTTTTTTTAGGCCAGCATCAAGACTAGACAACGCTCTTTCATACCTGCTTTTGCCAAATTTAGCACTATTATATTCCCTAGCTACTAATCGTGGTATGTGAAGTTCAAAAAAGTGAATGAAGCTAAAGTAAGGCTCCTTGAGCTCTTTATTCTTAAATTTAATTAATAGGTTATCATACCATGGCGAATACATATTATCTGATTTATTTCTAAAGCAATAGTAGTCAAAATCCCTGCCTATTCCAATCTGGGGCACTAGAGGGCCTTCCACTTCTGCATAAGTATGGTAACCGTTCCGCTTGAATACCTCAGCAAGAGTGATAACATCTGAACTCAGTTTTTTCCCATAATAGGGCCTAATTCCATGAGCAAAGGGATACAAACCTGTTAAGATACTCGCCACACTTGTTGTCGTATTGGTAGCAGCCGCAATAGTCTGGGTAAAAGTCGTACCTCTGCTGCATAGTGAGTCTATAGTTGGAGTCTTTGAAGTTCTGTTTTCCCCCCAGCATTTATCCGCTCTGAGACAATCTACTAATATAAACAGGCAATTTCTTTTCATCTCATGCTTTCCCTCATTGGCTATAGTCTTCCAGATTCGCCCTTCTTTCTTATTCTCTCCCTGATTCTTTGTCTCTCTCTTTCTACAGATATTTCTTGGTATTTTACCTCTCTCTGTGCCAGCTCGCTTCCTTCCCTGAATATCTCCTTCAGTATCCTGCCATCCATATCCTTGGGAATCGGCAAGCCAAAGGCATACAGAATGGTCGGCACAACATCATAAATCCTCGCCGCTTCTGTTTCCGTCCCTTTTTTAATGGAATTCCCGTAGGCGATAAAAATCCCGTTCACCGCCGAATCATGCTGCCCGGTCCTTATCCGGTGCTTCGGGGTTGCCAGTACCTGCTTCGCCAGTGAAACCCATGGTACAATCCCCTCTTCCGTTAAAAAAATTATATCGGGGAAACGATTGATATAATTCCCGGTATATTCTTCCTCCCTCCTC
>CAZUSN010000063.1:0-8182 GCA_964623035.1 uncultured Dehalococcoidaceae bacterium
TCTAGGTTGAAAAGGTTCCAGATGGTCGGCAATTCAAATCCGCCCACCACAGACAGCAGAAAATAGCTCCCCACAACCTGAGTTGCCCTTCTCGTACAGGAGTTTTTTCTTTGGGGTTATCTCAGCCGCTTTTGCAGAATCAATTTATCATCGCCGGGCGCATAAAAGTCGGGAACACGCGCAATTAATTCGTAGCCGCGACGAACATGAAAGCGTCTGGTCTTTTCATAGGCTGGCAGAGATGAAGTCTCAATAAGAGCCAGCCTTCCCTTAGCCTTCTTTATTTTCTGCTCGGCAGACTCAAGAAGAGCGGTACCTATCCCCTGTCCCTGCATTTGTGGTGCGACTGCCATCCAGTATATGTCCCAGGTTCCTTCCGTCAGCGGGGTGGGTCCGTAGCAAACATAACCGGCGACAATCGAGTCAACCTCAGCCACAAGGATATGATAGCCTGACCGATAAGAGTCGGCAAGATAACTGTCAATGAGCTCTTCCGCCACCGTTACCTCAGAGGGTTTAAATTCCGGGGTGTTCTGTAATATGGTCATTATGAGAGGTTTATCGGAAGGGGTCATGGGACGGATGTTGATAGGCACTGCTGTTTCCCCTCAAGAGCTAGTTGCAGAATCTTTTCAATAAATTGAGTATAAGTCATACCAGATGCTTCAGCCTGGCGTGCTGCTCCATTGCCGGGAGAAATATCAGGGTTGGTGTTTACCTCGATAACGTTTAATCGTCCCTCCTGATTCATCCGCATATCCACCCTGGCATAGCCCCGGCACCCAATGAGCCTGAAAGCCATAACCACAGTCTGGGCAATATTTTCCCGTTCTTCGGCACTGACATCAGCTGGGCAGGCTACCTTGGTACTCTGGAAATACAGGCTATCAGGCTCCCATTTGGCGGCAAAAGTGACGATTCTGGGCATTTCGGGAGGCAACGAATAGATTATTTCAGATACAGGCAGCACGGCACACTCAGAATTGCCCAAAACGGCAGCATTGAATTCACGCCCGTCGATAAATTCCTCAACCAGGGCTCCGCCACTGTAGGAATTGGTGACAAATCTGACCCGCTTTTCCAGAGCCGCAAAATCACTGACCATGCTTTCAGATGACAGTCCATGGCTGCCGCCCTCATTGCGGGGCTTGACAATGCAGGGATAGTTGAGCTGGAACGTGCTCAGTGTCTCCGGATTCAGCAGCTGGAAGTCCGGTGTCTGGATTCCAGCAGCTTTCAAAGAGAGCTTGGTTTCAGCTTTATCCAGGGCTAGTCTTATCGCCGTTCCCGGGCAACCGGTATAGGGGATAGCCATTTCTGACAAGAACTCGGGCACTAAAGCCTCTGTCTCCGGATAGCCGCAGAGTCCCTCAAAAAGGTTGAACACCAGGTCTACCTTAAGGGACTGCAATGTTCTTTTGACTTGTTCAAGAGGTGGCACAAGAGGAACCAGGGTCACATCATAGCCAAGCTCAAGCAAAGAAGTGTGCACCGCTTTCACAGCGTCAAGAACGCCGATCACCGCCTTCTCTTCACCAAGGGTATCATAGCGTGAAGGTACGGGTTTATTATAGACGATGGCTACACACGCACACATTGTGGGTACCTTTCAAGGGCGGCATTAAGCACTGCAGATATCAGCTCTTTATGAGTCCATCCCACCTTCTTTGCCATAATGACCAAGTCGCTATAGGTACCCAGTCCGGGCAGAGGATTTATCTCAAGAAAGTGCGGCACTCCCTCTGGGCTAATTCTGAAATCCAGCCGGGCAAAGTCCCGGCACCCCAGAACCCTAAAGGCATTGAGACTGGAGAGTTTTATCCTCTCTAAAACCTTCTCCTCGAGGCACGCGGGACACTCATAGTCAACTAAGTCGAAACAATCTCGCTTCACTTCGAGTGAGTAGAGAAAATAACCAGCTTTTCTTCGGGGAAGTATACGCATTATGCCCAGTATTTTGGGTGGAGAGTTGCCAATAATGCCCACGGTGACCTCGTCACCCCCGATGAACTCTTCCAGCATCGCTGGCTGCTGGTAATGCTCCAGCAACCGTCCGATTGCCTCTCTCGCCTGTTTTGCATTATCCACCACTGAATTGAGACGAATCCCCTTACTGGAGCCTTCGCACGCTGGCTTGACAATGGCCGGGAAGGGAAAACCGAAATCAGATATCTGCCAAAGTTCCTCGCTTTCATTTATTACGCACCACCTTGGGGTGCACACTCCCGCTGACGCCACCATTTTTTTGGTTAGCGGTTTGTCTAAACATATGGCAAGACATTGAGGGTCAGAACCGGAATAAGGTATATTCAGCATCTCCAGAATTGAGGGCACCTGGGCTTCCCGGCTGCGGTAGTTTCCCCGCCCCTCGGCGATATTGAAAACAAAGTCCACTTTCTCCCTAAGGATGTTGCCGAGGAATTCTCTACCCCCACCCAACTTGACTACCGAGTGTCCCTCACCCTCGATGAACGCGGCGATAAGCCCCACTGTCTCCGGTAAGTCATATTCCTCAAAAGCATCATCGCCGGCAGCTTGTTCCGCTGGCATTGCTTCCTTAAGATCGTACGATAACCCTATCCTCATCTTGGGCTCCCTTCTGCTCATATTTGAAGCCGGTGCCGTCAGGCAGGCTTGCCGCTAAATCCTTAGCTAGAACGCGCACTCTGGCCGGCGATTTCTCCCGCGCGTGCTTGCCTGGGTTACGATAATAGAATACGTATCCCTGATAATTCCTCAGCACCAGCTCTTTTTCAGTTTGTGCCAGCACATAGTTAGGCTGTAAAGGAACTTTGCCACCACCCTGAGGTAGGTCTACGACAAAGGTGGGCACCGCCAACCCCGAGGTATGACCATGCATGCCCTCAATTATCTTTATGCCTGTCTCCACCGGAGTACGCAGGTGTTCTGTCCCTCGCACTTCGTCACATTCAAAGAGATAATAAGGACGCACCTTTATCCTGAGCAGTCCGTGACACAGTTCTGTCTGAGCTTCAACAGTATCGTTTACACCACGCAGCAGCACAGACTGATTGTTTAGCGGGATTCCGCTTCGCACCAGACGGTCACATGCCTGCGCGGCTTCTTGAGTTATTTCCCGGACATGATTGAAGTGGGTATTAAGCCAGATGGGCCCGTATTTACCCAGCATGGTGCACAATTCATCGTCTATACGCTGGGGCAACACTACAGGAAATCTGGTGCCAATACGAATGATTTCGACATGCTTTATTTCCCTTATCTTGGAGAGGATACCCCCCAGGTGATGAGTAGAAAGTGTCAGGGGGTCACCACCGGAAATAATAACATCCCTTATCGTCTTGTGCTGGCGTATATAACCCAGCATAGCTTCAACTTCGCTAGAGGTATGCACCCAGCCGCCATTTCGCCATTCTCTCTTCCGGGTGCAGTGACGACAAAGCATGGGGCAGATATTGGTGAGCACCATGAGCACCCGGTCCGGGTAGCGGTGCACCAGTCCGGGAACCACTGAATTTCTCCTCTCCTCCAGCGGGTCCTCGAACCCCATTTCACCCATGCTTATCTCCAAGATTGACGGTATCGCCTGTTTTCTTATCGGGTCATCAGGGTCATCAGGGTTAATTAGCGATAGGTAATAGGGGGTAATCGAGAGGGGATAACGAGCGGTTACTAGCTTGAGTTGACTCTGTTCGTGGGCTGATAGCGGAATAAATTGACTTAATTGTTCGATAGTGGTGATTCTATTACGAAAATGCCACTTCCAGTCATCCCAGACTACCTTCGGTACATCTCCGAAAAACCTCTGCCGGTTACTGGAAGTTTTACTCGGGGGTTCTTCGTCGGGATTGCCAGAGAGAATAGTTTTACCCGGAGGTTCTTCTTCTGTCTCTTTCTTATCACAGCTTTCAAGGTGACATTTCACTGCTCCAGAGGAAGAACCATTTTTGCTTCCTATTGTTGATATTTTCACTTGGTTTTTTTATCCTCCTTTAATTCCAAATAATATAGGACATACTTGTCCTAACCTGTTTTTCCTGTTATAATATATACGAATTTTATATCCTACTTTATTATAAATAATTATATATTATTTCTGGGGATTGTCAATAGGTTTTGGTCTTATTTTAAAAAAATAAAAACAGTATTTTAGTCATGATATAAAAGATAAATCTAACAGAGAGGTGTAAATATGCCTGGGTGGAAATTTGTTACCAATCATGCTCTCGTGCTCTGCCTCATTGCCCAGCAACCACGAATTACCGCTCGTGAGATCTCCATGGCAATAGGTATCACCGAGAAGTCAACCCGCAGAATAATCACCGAACTTGAAATTGATGGATACGTAAGTAAGAAAAGGGAAGGCAGACGCATCAGGTATCGCATCAATCCCGACCTCCCCATTCGAGCCGAGGCACAGCAGGACAAAGCTGTGGGTGACCTCCTCGAGGTTCTTGGCTGGAAAAAACGACGTAAGCAAGTGGTGAAGGAAGTTAGCCACTTAGTTTGAGCCAACATCCGCTTTCTTTTCTCCGCACGATATTCCTTTAGAGATTAGCTCTCTGATATATTTTTCGGTATACCCAAAAAAATAATAAATATTATCTTGTGAGATAGCGATAATCCTGATATTGAGTGAGGTTTTATGGAATCAATTTCATTGATGTTGTGGTTCTCTTACGAGAAGCAATACCAGAATGAAGCCGATACCCACCAGTATGGCGCCCAAAAGGAAAGTTGTGCGGGAGCCAATTATATCTGCGAGAAAACCTCCAAAAGCCGGACCTATCACCCAGCCAATAGATATTGTCTGTTGATACACACCCATAGCCCAGCCTCTTCTATCAGCGGCAACAATGTCTGCGATATAGGCAGTAATCCCGGCACCAATCGCAACCCAGGCGGCACCTTCGAGGATTTGGATAGGGTACAGGACCAAGTAATCTCGTGCCATGGAATAAAAAACGAAAATGAGCACAAAGCTGGCCATCGAACTCAGTATAAGTGGCTTCCTCCCGAAGCGGTCTGAGAGCCTGCCTAGGAGTGGGCCAAATAATAGCCCCATTAATGAACTAACCATGTAGATTAGGCCGATTTGGGTTTTCTTGGCGCCGATAACCTCAGCCAGGTATAGTGAGAACATAGAGTATACCAAACCAGAACAAATCATCAGGGGTAGGACACACGCACAGAGAATGTATAGCCTCTTCTTTTCCATACCATCACTCCTTCACGCCTTACCTTACATCACGGCATATATCGTTGTAGAGCTCATTATTTTTCACCCCGGGGCACCCGCTGTGGCAACTCATGATGGGGCATTCCCCTGTTTTACGCTGCCATCGGCAGGCGCCGCCTATGTGCTGGACAGACTTTGGGCTTACTATTGTGGCGGTTTCTTGCCGGACAGTTCAAGGAGCTGACTCTTTAAGCGCCGCGCAATTTCGATGGCGACAGCAGCAACCTCCACCGCATCCTTGCCCAGTGCCAGAAACAGGGGCTCCTTTCCCCAAGTGGCTTTCTCGTAAAATAGCTTGGGCACCGCCCCGTATTTCTGAACAAGTTGCTTGACCTTCCAGGGCATAGAAGAACCATTGCTCTCTTTCACATCCTCCGGTTCCTCGCTCCGGTCAAGCCAACCAAAGAGTAAACTTCTTTCCCGGCAATACTGCTCAACGACTTCGATTATCGCTCGGTCACACTTGAAATTCATAGCGGCGTTTATTTCACGGTCATATTTGCGTATCTCAAGTATCCGTCTGGCTAGATGGTCTGATGCTCCCCAAGCCGGCATGCCAGAAGCATAAGGCATACCGCATACTGCGGTTATTCTCCCTGGCACAGCCGCTACCTGCCGTGGTGTCCGAGCATCCGGCAGAGCATAAGCAATATTCACCCTGACTTCAGGTATGAGCAAGGTAAACTCCGGGCAACTCTGCAACAGGTTTACCGCAGTTACCAGGTTACCCAATATGGCATATGCTTCTTTTTTTGTCTCAGCCACTTTTGCCCTCCAGCAAATTCGCTGCCAATTCCGCAGCTTTCCTTCCCGACAGGAGCATACCGCCAAAGATAGCCCCCATACGTGGCAGACCAAAGACAGCATTGACTGCCATGCCGGCTACCAAGAGGCCGGGGTAGACTTCCTTGGTATTTTCCACCAGTTGTCTTTCTCCTACTTCTGCCCACATTGACTTTTCACCGATAACTCCTCCCGTCTCGGTTCTCAGCTTCGGTCCCAATTTGCGAGCAACTATTCGGCAAACCTCAGCATCGTGGCCGGTAGCATCTATGACCAGCTTTGACCTTATAGCCAGAGGGTCAATGTGCAATTCAGCCAGCCCCACAGCACTCCAGTTCAGTACCAAGCCAGCTATCCGGTCGTCTTCCCGGATGACCACATCCTCGACACTTAGCAGGTTAAAAATGCGGGCACCAGCTTTGATAGCCTGGTTGCATAAAGCAGAAACAGCTTCCAAGGCATCAGCAACATAATAACCTTTCTGATATTCTTTAGCCCTTATCCCAAATTCATCTAGAATATCCTTCGCTTTAGTTTGAACCACAATCCGGTTAAACATCATGCCTCCACCCCACATGCCACCGCCAACGCTCAATCTTCTTTCGCAGACAATCGTCTTAAATCCTTTCCTGGCTAGGTAATATGAGGCAATCAGACCAGAAGGTCCAGCGCCAACTATGGCGATGTCCACATCCATGAATTCCAGCAACTCTTTTAGGTAACTTTCCGTTATTGCTTTTGAAATGATTATTTCATCCACTTCAAGTACCTCCCAATTGGACTTTTTGCCCCTTTACTCTATGGCTCAGTGGCAGCAAGCAGCGTATTATAAGTCTCTATGAGCTTCCCTTGTCAAGGGTGAGCTTTATCTTGCTGGCCACTTCCTCCGGCAAGGTATCAATCACCCAGACGCCCTGCATTCTCTCCATAGGGCCAGAGTCGTTGGTATAAATCCCCCTCGGGTAGGGTCGGGAAATAAGCTTGGCGCTCATCCAGTAAAAGCGGGACTGGTCCTGGTCGACCGGTCCTGAAAGAGTAGCCAAGTTAAATGAGCCTATACCCATATCTCGGTAAACCTTTAGCACTTTTTCTAGGCAAAGGGAAAAAGCCTCCATCTGTCTTTCGTCTAGCTGCATCAGTGAGCTTGTGTCATGGAAAATAAAACAAACCTCGTTGAACCCACATGGGGCAAAACCTGCCAGCACCGAAAGAAGGGCGTCACCCATAATAAACCTCTCCCCCAGCCTCTTTTCCTCGTTCACCAGTTCAGCCCAGTAATTTTCTCCTTCTTTCTCATAGTAATCCAGGCTTTTGGCAAGCAAACCGCTCAGTTGCGGGGTAGGCTCGCGCTCCAGCAATATTTGAACGTGGGGGTGAATTATGCTCCCGGCGGACGGAGGCAGGTAATTCCACATGTAGATTGGGTACCTCGCTTCATTATCTTGGGCGTAAGCACAACGAACGTAATGTTTCACGGCAAGCAAATTGTCTTTAATCATCCCTGAGCTAAATTCATCCGGGTGCAGGAAATGCTCCTTACTGAGAGTACCCACCGCGTGACATTCGCCAAAGGGGTTTAAGTTCGGAAATATCAGGCTCTCACCGACTTTTATCTTTCCCTCAACGCTTATCTTCCTCGGGAAGCAAGGCGTTTCTCTTTCAATTCGTTCCGGGCAAAAAGGACACGTCAGCCTCGATGTTTGGATGAGGCGGCTGAATTCATCCTGTTTGGGCTCTACATATTTTACCCTTTTCGCCCGTGCCGGGTTTATGCGCACCTGTGCGTTGGTCAAGGGGTCAAACCGGTATTCTATTTGGTCTCTGACGAATTTCTGAAACTTTATCATTTATGGTCCGATATCAGGTTTCTTTAAGTAGAATACTTTGCTTGTTGACATTCGTCAATACCGTTATCGATTGAGATTAAATTTTAAGAATTAAGCCAAGGCGGTTCAACTTCTCTAGAAAGCATTGCGCACGAAGCAAGGAAAGTGCTAATATTCACCTATCGTATCTATATCTCCATTAATATTGAACCAGAAGGGATGAAACAATGAAAGCCTTGGTCAAAGCAAGTAAGGCTCCGGGTCTTAAACTAATGGATGTAGATATACCCAAAATTGGAGCCAATGACGTACTAATTAAAGTAAAGGCAACGAGCATCTGTGGCAGTGATATTCG
>CAZUSN010000064.1:0-8163 GCA_964623035.1 uncultured Dehalococcoidaceae bacterium
CTATGGAGCAAGCAAAGCTTACCTTGTTGATGACCCCGTATTTCATTATTACCGGACTGAACCATATTATAAAGCCATATGTTATCTGGTGAGAAAATACAAACCAGAAATAATGCTCATGGGAGCCACCGGTCTGGGAAGGGACCTTGCTGGGGCAGTAGCTACCGAACTGCAGACCGGTCTTACTGCTGACTGCACCGGGCTGTCAATCGATGAGCGGGGATTTCTGCTGCAGACCCGCCCCGCCTTTGGAGGCAATATTATGGCGACCATTTTAACGGAACGTACCCGCCCGCAGATGGCTACGGTTCGACCCCATGTCATGCCCATGCCCGTGAAGGACCTTTCACGTAAAGGTGAAATTATGCGGGAGGTCGTGCCATTCCAAGAAGAAGATATTGTGGTCAAGGTGCTTGAGATGATAGATGAGCGAAAGGCAGGCGAAGTAGATGTGGCTGCTGCGGATATCATCGTCTCGGGCGGTCGTGGTATGCGTGCCAAAGAAAATTTTGCCCTGCTGCAGGAATTGGCTGACGAACTGGGTGGTGTGGTTGGTTCCTCCCGTGGTGCTGTAGAGGCAGGCTGGATGCCTGCGGAGAGGCAGGTCGGGCAGACCGGGAAAACGGTTCGCCCCAAGCTTTACATCGCCTGTGGCATAAGCGGCGCAATTCAACATTTAGTTGGCATGCAGGATTCTAACGTCATCGTGGCCATCAATACTGATAAAAATGCTCCCATCTTTGAAGTTGCCACCTATGGGATTGTCGGTGATGTTCTCAAGGTGGTCCCGGCTTTGACGAAAAGAGTCAGGGAGCTTCGTGCCAAAGGTGTGGATTTCATGGTGGAAAAACATTGACCACAAGGAAAGGGATGAGAAAGTAAAATGAATCCAGTGAGCCATTTGGGGGTTATTGGGTATGTCCTTTTCTGGGGACTCACCGGACTGGCTGCGGGAATTTTCGGACGTCGGCTTTACCAGCTTTTCCGTTACCTTTTTCTGGGTAGAAAAGAAGAAAAGTTCGGTCAACTTTTACGTCGGACGATAACTGCCATCGTTCATTTGATTTGGCAGCAGTGCCAGTTTAAGAACCTGTCTAAGCAAGACCGTGCTGGCATGGGTCATATGTTCATGGTCTGGGGCTTTCTTTTATTTGTTATCTATTACTTTTTCTTCATCATCATCGGCTCTGGATTCGGCGTTTCGGATGCTATGGAACATAGTCCGGTTTATGCCGTCTACACCTGGATTATGGATATCGCAGCCCCCTTCATCATGCTCGGGGCACTGTGGGGTATTGTTCGCCGCTATCTTATCAGGCCGTTGCGGCTCGAGGGCTATCAGACTTTTGAGGCGATGTTAATTCTGTTCACTGTCCTGATTCATCCGATAACGCATCTGGGCAAGATTGCCACTCAGATTGCCGCCGGACACCCACCGGCTGGTCTCGGTTTCCCAACTCCACCGTTAAGCACCATCTTCAGCCAGATTTATACTGCTGGTGCTTCGCTGGAAATTTGGCACAGTGTCTGGTTCTGGAGCCACTGGGGATTTGTCCTGTTCGTCATGGTGATTATCGGCTATACCAGATATCTGCACATAATTGCTGCCATCTTAAATGACCTTCTCTCCACACCGCCTCCCCGCGGTATTCCCAGACGCATCAATCTGGAAGAAGAGGCAACTTTTGGTGTTAACAGGATAGATGGCTTTACCCGCAAGCAGTTGCTTGACCTTTACGCCTGCGTTGAACCGGGTCACTGTCAGGAGGTCTGCCCCGCCCACATCACCGGGAAACCACTTAATCCGCGTTCCGTGATTAAGGACCTCAAGTTGAATCTGTTGACCAATGGGCCGCGGCTTCTGAAAAATAAGGAACCACTGCTGCCCTTGATTGCGGAGAACAGGGAAGGCAGCGTTTCTGAAGAGGTGGTCTGGGAGTGTACCACGTGCGGCGCCTGCATGGAGGTTTGCCCGGTAAAAATTGAGCATGTGCGCCACATCATTGATATGCGGCGTAACTTGGTGCAGCTTCAGGCCAAGTTTCCCGATGAATTGCGGAACCTGTTTGAAAATATTGAACAGCGCAGTAATCCCTGGGGCATTGCTCCCTCAGAGCGTGTCAAGTGGGCAAGCGATATTGCTGCCAAATCTTTCTCCGCTACCGAGACTGAATTCCTGTTGTACGTTGGCTGTGCTGGTGCCTTTGACGCCAGGAACCGGCGAACCACCTTGGCGGTAGTTGATATTTTGAAAGCTGCTGGCGTTTCCTGGGGTATTTTGGGCAAAGATGAATTGTGCTGTGGTGATAGCCTGCGACGTCTGGGCAATGAATATATCTTTGACCGCATAGCACAAAAGAATGTCGAGCTATTCGCCCAGAAGGGGGTGAAAAAAATCATCACTCAGTGCCCCCACTGTTACAGCACCTTCAAGCACGACTATCGGCAGTATGGCGTTCAGTGGGAAGTCCACCACCACACTGAATTTATCTACCAGTTGCTTCAAGATGGAAAACTGAAAATGGACCAGGTAACCGGTTTGGGCAAACTTGTCTTCCATGATTCCTGCTATCTGGGGCGCTATAACCAAATATATGAAGCTCCGCGCAGGGTTATCGCCGCAGTTACCGGTCATATGCCCATGGAGCTGGACCGCAATCATGGCAGGTCTTTTTGTTGCGGTGGCGGTGGTGGGCGGATGTGGCTGGAGGAACGTGTTGGCCAGCTCATCAATGTGGCTCGTGTCGAAGAAGCCTTGAAGAAAGACCCGGAGACGATATGTGTCTGTTGTCCCTACTGCATGACAATGTTTGAAGATGGGCTGAAAGACAAGAACCTTGAGGGCAAAATACAGGTGTTTGACCTAGCTGAGGTTACCGCCAGAGCACTGAAAGCAGGAAAGTCGTCTTAGGTCAGGATTTTCGCTCCCCCTTGACCCCTACGGTTATCTCTTTGAAGGGTATATCTTTGCCGCTGGCTAAAATTGCCTGTTTTGCCATGTGCACCAGTCCAAAGCAGCAGGGCACTTCCATGTGCACCACAGTGAGGCTCTTTGGTTCAGCATGTTGCAGAATCTGGGTGAGTTTGTTCAGGTGAGCCTCAAAGTCATCAAGCTTGGGGCAGGCAACCACCAAAGCATGGTCTTGCAGAAAATCCTGATGAAAACCGGCATAGGCAAAGGGAACACAATCCGCTGCCAGCAGCAGGTCAGCCTTTTTCAGGAAGGGTGCCGATGGCGGGACAAGAGTCAACTGGACTGGCCAGTGCTTTAGCCTCGATTCGACTCTGGCTTCGGCAACTTGCGAGGTAGTTTGTCTTTCAAACTGGGCGACCGCAGCCGAAGGACAGCCGCAGGGGAGCTTATCAGCGACCTGAGCCTGTTTTTTCGAGGACAAATGGTGCTCAACTGCTGCCTCGTCGAATTCCTCCGCTTCCCGCTCCTCAATGGTGATGGCTCCCTGCGGGCATTCGCCGAGGCAGGCACCCAGGCCATCACAGTACTGCTCGCTGACCAGTCTGGCTTTGCCATCTATAATCTGGAGAGCGCCTTCAACACAGGCAGGGACGCAGAGACCACAGCCGTTGCATTTTTCTTCATCAATTTTGACGATTTTTCTGAGCAATTTTGTTGTCATTCTCTGCCTCCTTATATCCGACTAACCCTCGCCCTTTAATGCCTTCCATCTTTCTTCCCCCAGACACTGGCGTGCTGAAGCGCACCAGTCAATACAGGAAGGCATTTTCTCCTTGTAAACATATTGCCCGCATCCGGGGCATTTAATCTTCAGCTCGTCGGAGAAAATTTCAACCTCAGCACCACAGTTCTGGCATTTATAGAGCGCCACTCTCAGGTTTCTCATGTCTTGACCGGGGCATTTGACCATTATGGCTACCTCCCCTGTATGGTTGGAGTGTTTTTCTACTCTGTAAATATGATAACAGTGAGCGAAACTTCTGACTATGATGTAAATCACATAAAAATAAGATTGAGGTTATTTTTGGGGGTAAGTAAAGCATCTTGGCTTTGAATCTATAGGCGTGGTGGGCCTTCGCTCAGTAACCTGAGTTTGGTCTCATCGAGGATGATTATTTTACCCCGAACAGAACGGATGATTCCCCGCTCCTTCAACTGGCTGGTAACCCGGATGGCGGTCTCGGTGGTGGTTCCAGCCATGTCAGCAAGCTCCTGACGGGTGAAGGGGAGAGTGGAGCCCAGCTTTGAGGAGAGCATGAGCAAGGTGCGGGCTAGTCGCTGCTCAACCCTTTCCCCGGCTAGGTCCTTGAGACGAGCCTGAGCATCCCTGAGCCGTCCCCCCAGGACGTTGATAATGCTCAGGGTGACCCGGGGACGGGTGGAAAGAAAGGAGAGGAAGTCCTTCTTTTTGATAGCCAATATTTTCGTGTGAGCGACAGCATGGGCGGAAGCGGGATAAGGTTTATCTTCGAAGACAGCCACTTCGCCGAACATTTCGCCGGGGCCAAAGAAAGCGATGATGAACTCTTTCCCTGAGGAGGAGTGTTTGACCACCTTCACCCTTCCCTCAACGACAATGTAGAAATATTCCGGGTTGTCTCCCTCCCAGAAAACGAATTCGTCTGGATGCACACTGCGCTCAATAGCAAGCTTGGAGAGCTCAGCAAGTTCATCATCCTTCAAGCTGGAGAAAATGAGCGACTGTTTTAAAATCTCCTCTCTGCTAGTAGCCATGGAAGTTATTTCTTCTTTTCCCCTGCTTCCTTTATCTGGTCATCTGACCAGCGCCCTTCTACCGGTGACCTCCTGCTTTAAGTACCACTTGCGGACGGCTTCAATCACCTCATCAGTGTCATCGCAGACTCGAAGTAGCTCGAGGTCCTCTTCTGAAATATATCCGCAAGCCAGAGTGCAAACCCTGAGCCACTCCAGAAAACCTTTCCAGTAGTTGCTGCCGAATAACAACACCGGAAAAGGCTTTATCTTATGGGTTTGCATCAAGGTCAATACCTCAGTCAATTCATCCAGCGTGCCCAGACCGCCGGGCATGATGACAAAGGCAGTAGTATATTTTACCAGCAAAACCTTGCGGACAAAAAAATGACGAAGTGACAGCGTTATAGAAGTGTAAGGGTTAGGTATCTGTGCTTCTGGTAGTTGAATATTCACCCCGACTGATTTTACCCCTGCCTCATACGCTCCTTTATTGGCAGCCTCCATAACCCCGGGCCCTCCTCCGGTTATTATCGAAAATCCCATCTCGCCAAGCCGGCGGGCGATTTCTTCCGTTTTCTTATATACCTCATCACCTGGTTTGACTCGGGCTGAGCCATAAATGGAGACGGCTGGCTCGATGCCGGAGAGTCGGTCAAACCCCTCAACCAGCTCGCCGATGATGCGGAACATACGCCAAGACTCTTCTTTGGCTAATTCATTTATCTCATATTCCTGTCGCATTTTTTGCCTCCCTTTATCTCCCATGTTTGAGATTGGTCTTACCTCCCAAAAGTTGAGCTCAGGAAATGGGCTATCCGGCGGCGAATCAGTGGAAACCACAGCCAGAAGGTGGTGTGGGTGCCGGGGAACCAGCTGATTTCCGGTTTGCCGCAGGCTTCCCAGAAGTCCAGTGTCGCCTCTTTGGGAATATACTCATCCCAGAGGGCATTAAGCATTAATACCGGTCGTTGCTGTAGGTAATAAGCGAAAGTCATGGGGTCGGTGAGAAAACTCTTCCTGGCTGGAGCGACATTCTCGAATCCCTTTTTGGCTACCTCGGCGAGATACCGGGCATACTCGCGCTGCGTTTCATGGTATTCATCTTCAGTGCGTGGCTTAAACCCTTTCTTCATGGAGCGCTTACGGCTATTCCGACCTATCTTTTCTGAGTTTCCTCCGGCAATGAGAAAAACCCCTGCCTTGATGCGTTGGTCTACGCCCATGGTTATCGCCGAGACGAAGCCGCCAAAGCTTATGCCGAGCACGGCTATCTGCTCCTTGTTTATCTCAGTTCGATTGCTTGCCCAATCAATAGACTGGCGGATATCGGTTACTGAAATCTGGTAGCTTTCAAACCACTCCTCAGGGGTAAGAATAGGATACCGGTTTTTGACGGTTTCTGGCATACGTCTGGAGTGAAATACCGAATATAAAACAAAGCAAGCCGTTCCTTTTTTCACTAGATTTTGTGCCAGGAATTTGCAGGGGATTAATAGCTGGTCTCCTATGCCATGAAATAAAACAACGAGCGGGGTGTGAACTATGCCCCGTGGCTGAAAGTAATCCCCATGGACGATGTTATTCTTTTCATGCCGGGTTGGGAGAGCGGTGGGGAAGTCAACCGAGTAACGCCGCCATTCTGCTGTCTCTTGCTTTAGTTGCAGGTTAGCCTCTGGCACACTATTTTGATAGTCATACGGATTCATGCTGATAACCTTTCTACTTCACTGATTTTACTAAACTAACACCCAGGGCACAACTTAAAGCTGTCCTGGATTGAAGAAATCATCTTTCATTCCACCATTCCGCCATGCTGTAATAGGAACTCTTGATTCTATTAGGTCTCAGGTGATATTATTGGCGCTAGTAAAGAAAAAAATAGACTGGTACTTGCTGTATTAGATTATGGAGCCATTAGTAAGGAGGCAATTATGGATTTCGCCCTTAGTGAAGAGCATAAGATGTTGCAGACCACGGTCAGGGATTTTGCCAGTGATAAGCTGGCTCAGGTAGCCGACGAATTAGACCGTAAGCAAGAATTTGCCTGGGATAATTTTAAGATGATGGCTGAGATGGGGTTACTCGGCTTGGGCATAACACTGGAGTATGGTGGTAGCGGTGGTGATGAACTTTCCATCGCCCTTGCTATGGAGGAAATTGCCCGGGCTTGTGCCTCAACGGCGGATATTCTGGATGCCCATCTTTGTCTCTGCGCCGCCCCAGTCTATCGTTATGGCACGGAAGAGCAAAAGAAGAAATATCTACCCGCTCTGGTCAAAGGTGAAAAAGTTGGCGCTCATGCTATAACAGAGTCTGAGGCGGGCAGCGATGTCAGCAGGGTGCGGATGACCGCAGTGAAGGATGGTGATTCTTATATCCTTAATGGCACCAAGATATTTATCACCAATGGAGATGTTTGCGATATATTGCTGGTCTTCGCTAATATTCCGGAATTGGGAGGGCGAGGCATGACAGCATTCATTGTGGAAGCGGGAACTCCGGGCTACAGCAAAGGGAAGAAATATGATAAGCTGGGGATGCGTGCGGCTACTAATGCCGACCAGGTGTTTGAAGACTGCCGGATACCAGTGGCAAATCGACTTGGTGATGAGGGGCGGGGTATGCGTATCTTTCTCGAAACCATCGACCACGGGCGGATAGGGATTGCCGCCCAAGCCCTGGGCATCGCCAGAGCTGCTCTGGAGAGAGCTACGGAATATGCCAAGCAGCGGCAGCAGTTTGGTGCTCCTATTGCCTCGTTTCAAGCCATTGGCTGGCGACTGGCTGACGTTTTCACCGAGCTTGAGGCGGCTCGGTTGCTGCTTTATCAGGCGGCCTGGCTGGCAGACCAGGGGCAGCCTTTCCGTACCCAGGCAGCTATGGCCAAGCTTTGCGCTACCGAGCTGGCAATGAGGGCAACCACGCTGGGGATTCAGGTCTTTGGTGGCTATGGCTATATGATGGACTCTCCCATGCAGCGCTACTTCCGCGATGCCAAACTGACCGAGATATATGAAGGGACTTCAGAAGTGCAGCGCATGATAATCTCCGGGGCGCTGTTTCGGTAGGCTTAATCAAATGGAACAGGGTAAAACCATTGACCAACTCGATATCGGGGAGAAAGCCAGCCTAACGAAGCAGATTACCGAGTCGGATGTCCTTCTCTTCGCTGAGGTAACGGGCGATAAGAACCCGATACACCTCGACCCTGAGTATGCTCGTCAGTCTAGGTTTAAGGAACGCATCGCTCACGGCATGCTTACCGCCAGCCTCATTTCGGCAGTGCTCGGCAACCGTCTTCCCGGTCCAGGGAATATCTATGTCTCACAGAGCCTGGAATTTAAGGCACCGGTGAAGCTGGGGGATGTTATAACGGCAGAGGTGGAAGTAATCGAGAAAATTCCTGAGCGGAATCGGGTGCGTTTGAGAACGGTATGTCGCAACCAGGATGGAACGGTTGTCCTTGAAGGTGA
>CAZUSN010000065.1:0-3890 GCA_964623035.1 uncultured Dehalococcoidaceae bacterium
GGCAGCCTCTTCCGGCTGGTATTGAGCACATTCTGGAAGTTGACAAAGATGCCCTGGGCGGTCTCCGGGCGCAGGTAGACCACGTTAGCTTCTTCCTCTACTGGTCCGATGAAAGTCTTAAACATCAAGTTAAAGAGTTGGGGCTCGGTTACTTCACCGCCGCAGGAGGGACAATGGCTATCGGTCAGCTCATCAGCGCGCCATCTCAGGTGGCAGCTTTTACACTCAACCAATGGGTCAGCAAACTGCTGTAGGTGGCCACTGGCCTCCCATGTTTGAGGGTGCATCAGAATGCTGGCATCCAGCCCCACCATATCGTCGCGCTCCTGCACGATAGTGCGCCACCAGGCTTGCTTCACATTCTGTTTCAGCTCCACCCCCAGCGGTCCGTAATCCCATAAACTGGACAGCCCACCGTAAATTTCACTGCTGGGAAAGATAAAGCCACGGCGCTGGCAGAGGGAGGCAATTTTTTCCATGGTAACTTTACCCGGTGTTGGTTCGGCCATTAACTATCACTCCTTAATGATTTTCTGGATTTTGCCCCGACTTATCCCCCAGACCTGTCTCATGGCGAAAGCAAAGTAGATGCCGAGAATAACTGCCCCCATCGCCATGACCATCAAGGCAAATACCCACAAGGACAAAAGGTGTATCTGGTAGGAATTGTAGCTGAAAATATCGAGCATTGCAAAGCCGAGGATAATCTGTGGCAAGGCAACCATGTTACCCATAAGTGAGAGCAATATTTCAGTCCATCGGCTCATTGGCTGCTGGAATCTGGCACTTAATTTGGTCATTCCCCAGGCAATGATTCCGGCCAGTAACGTTAAGAAGAACTGCGGCACAAGCAGCCAAGCAAGAATAGCACCACGGCTCATCCATTTGTCCGGTAAGCCATCTTTGAAATGATAGGCTACCTCGGCAGGAAGCAGGTGGTAGAAATAGCCAGCCAGTGTCAAGGAGATGGGGAAAATGGCTACCGGCAGCGCAATATATCTCCAGCGGAAAGACTTCATTTTTTCTTGAATATTTTTATGCTCTGGGGTCATCTGGGTCTGCGGGGGCGCCCCGGCTTTCTCCAGCCAAGCACCTGCAGGAGATACCCCACGGCAGTTTCCTCAAGTGCCGGGTGGCGTAGAGGCAGGTCAGGGTTAATGTGGTAGCGATTCCGCCTTCCTTGACGGTTTTTGGTAATGTAGCCTTCTTCCAGGAGGTCAGCGATTATCTTTCGGACTGCCCTCTCGGTAATACCGACGAATTTTGCCAGCTCGCGGGCGGTCATCCGGGGGTGGAGAGCGATGTAACTGAGTAGAACAGCGTGGTTAGTTAAAAATGTCCACTTTCGCTTTCTTTCCATAATTCTTACCTTAATTATCAGTGCTAGCTTGTTTAATAGATGAGAAACATGACCTTTTTATCATCATTATCAAATCATGCATTTAAATTACTCCTATTTATAGCATATTTGACCAGGTAAAGGCAACTTTTCCTAAAAGGGTATTTTTCAGCTATGAGGGGCTAGATTTAGGAAGGTATTTTTTAAAAAAATAAATATCTAATTGACAAACGAAAGAATGATGAATTAGAATACATGAAGGACAAATCATTATTTATATCGCACACTGTAATGAACAGCGGGGACTATGACTGAATGGTTCATCAAAATGAGGGGCACAAAAAAGGAAAATCGTTTGTTCTCGCCCTAGTGATTCTATCATTGCTGCTGGCTAGTTTGGGCGGTTTGTCGCCCACGATTGCTGAAGCTCATCAGACGGAAACGCTTATCTTCAGGTTGTCAAGCGAACCACCATGTCGTGACTGTGAAGACAAATCCTTGCCAGTGGACACACAACAGTTAAACACGTGTGACGTTGCCATGTTACCGGGTCCAGCCTTCGTGATTTTTAACACACGGCCAATACGTTCTTTCGGAAATAATTGGGATATATTGTCATCTTATCATTCTGGGCTTGTATGTGAACCTAAAGACATTATATTTCGGATTAATGTCCCCAATACCGTCTTCTGGCTGATGAACGGCCACATCTGTCACTATCTGGACATACCACCCCCAACTTACTAACAACCGCATTAAGCTCCAACCGACGAAATTTCTTGGGACTCGCTTCTTTTTACCAGTTTTTTGCCACAGAGCACGGAATTTTGTAGTGTTGTTCTCAATCCTACTGTTTTCGAAGTAAAGATAAGGAGGTTTAAAAATGTTCTGGAAGAAAAAGACAACGGCAGCACCTGTTGAGACAGAGCCAGCAATAGCAACCCCAGCCGGGGGAATGGCAGCAAAAGCAGAGCCGGCAAAAGCGAAAAAATTGCCCGGAGTAAAGAGCATACCTGACCCGGTAGCCAAGTGTTTGATAGAAAACCTGGGGAGAAAGTCAGATTGGGTATGGAGGCTGATGTGTGTCATGTGCCCGAAGGGAGAGGAGGTATTCGATGTGCGGGTCTTCGCCCCCTATGAGGCGACGGAAAAGAGGATCAACGTCAAAAACTATACCACGCTGGATGAGCACCCGGAATTGATTCTCTTTGAGGGGCGGTTTGATAAGAAAGCGAAGAAGGCGGAGATGGAGCAGAAGGGGGAAAGGATCAAGGTAACCATTTTCACCAAAAATGAAATACGGCAGAAAATTGAAGAACTCAGCCAGCCAGGGAGCAAAATCTTCTTCTATCTTTCGGCAAGTCCAGCCTCCGGCGGTCCGCTGGGTCGTGGTGCGGCTTTAGTTGAGGTCAACCCCGATTATCCGGGTAAGGGCAAGAAATACTCGGTGACCGCAGTCTCGGTGGAGGGCGCCGAACCGACGAGCAAGGGGCTCAAAATGTTCGATTCGGATAACTCGAAAGATATTGCGGGGTGGATTAAAGAGCGTCACCACGACCCCTGGGGGGAGACTTAGCCTGTCCGATAGAAGGCATAATTCCCAGTTAAGGAGGTAACGCTACGATGGTGAGGAAACCTGGGGGCGGTGCCAGCAAGCCGCCATTTGAACCCAAGAAATAATTCTGTGGCAGATGGATAAGAGGGTGGGAGGATTACCCTTCTACCCTCTTTTTAATTGTGGAGAATTCCCCTTTTATTTGGAGAGAGGATGGAGTATAATAAAAAGGTAAAATTTGGTTGGGGGAATAGCAATGATGGTAATCAAAAAAGAGGCGATCACCAAGGAGATGGCTAAGTCATGGTTGGGTGATGTCCCGGCGAACAAGCGATTCTGGTGTTATGGTGGTCGGACACTGAAGAATCTGGAAGAACTGGCTATCGCTTTAGCGGAGATGTCCGAGGAGACCTTTGGGCATCATGTCACCAAAGACAAGAATGATTTCAGCAATTGGCTCAGGGATGTTATCGGTGATGTAACTCTAGCCGACCAACTGCAAAAAGTGACCAGCCGGACTGCCGCTGCCCGCACCGTGGAAACAAGACTGAACAATCTCAAAAAGAAGCTATAGTATCTGCGTCATCACTGCTGAGCAAAGTTCCAGGCTCTGAATCGCCCAAATTATATGCAAAGAAGGCTCCAGTTCTTTCAGTTTGTCGCCCCATTTGCTTTCAGCAACAAGCTCGAAGGGAAAATCTGGCTTACTATTTATTGAGCTGATTTGGGGTGGCGCACTAACATGATGACTGGAAGTGCTACCGCATATAGAGTCAGGAAGATGATAAAAGCCCAGCGGTAGGTATTCAGCATGTCGAACATGTAGCCGGCAAAGGGAGGACCAAAAGCACCACCGAGGCTCTGAACAAGGGTTATCATGCCAAAGATAGCCCCGTAGGAAGTTAAGCCAAAGTAGGTGTTAATGAGCATTGACATCGTCGGTAGCCAGCCACCAGCACCCAGCCCGAAGATAATAGCGTATAGCCAGATAATTGC
>CAZUSN010000065.1:3900-6258 GCA_964623035.1 uncultured Dehalococcoidaceae bacterium
AGATTGTTGTCCCTGCGATTAACAGAACAAAGCTGATGGCACAAGAGTATTTTGCGGGCATCTTATCGCAAAGCCAGCCGAAAATAAACTTGCCGATGGCGCTACCGATGCCAAGACCGGTGAGAGCAGTAGCCGCTTTCTCCAGAGAGAAGCCAATATCCTGAAGGTGAGGGACCTGATTCTGGATAACACCGAGCTGACTGAAGCCATTGAGGAAAAAGGTGACGGCAATTAACCAGAAAGCTGAGGTGCCCAGAGCCATTTTCAGGCTGAGTCCCTTGGCGGCTGGGCGGGATGCTGGCGCTTCAACGATACTTTCAGGACTTTCGACACCATCAGGGTAGAGTCCCATATCGGCTGGCTTTGTCCTGACCACAAATAAGGCTAAGGGGATAAGTACCCAGATTAAAAAACCTGCGGTTAAATAGGATGCCCTCCAGCCAAAAGCGGGAATAAGGAAACCACCGAAAATTGGCGCCAGAACTAATACCCCGGCACCTATCCCGGTTGACATTATGCCGATAGCAGTGCCCCGGCGTTTGCTAAACCAGTTTGAAACCATAGTGCTTGCTGGCACCTGACCAAGTGCTGCCATCCCTATGCCAATAACCGTGTAGGCGAAGTAAAAATGCCAGAGATGGCGCATCAGATATAATGAGGCAAAGCTAAGACCAGCGGCCAAAGCACCTATCAAGATAACCCTGTTCGCGCCGTAGTGATCAATCAGCCCGCCAACAAAGGGTGCCGCCAGACCCATGACGGCGAAAAGAAGGGAGAAGGCGACCATGACATTGCCTCTGCCCCAGCCAAATTCGGATTGCAGCGGTTTCACAAAAAGGCTGAAGATACCAACGCTACAGCCGGAGAAAAGGAAGAGGCACAGAAAAGCGACTATCAGTATCCAGTAGCCATAAAAGACCCCGGATTTTCTTAAAGTAACAGCTCTTTCTATGTTATTCTCCAAAACAGGCAAGCTTCTTACGGCATAAGGTTACAAAGCTATACTCAGCAGTTTATTGGTGATTGATTTCCGCAATGCCAGCGACGGAAGCGATGGCGTATTCCTTGGAATGAGAAAGGCTGACCGCTATCTCCTTTATGCCTAATTTGTTAGCTTGATGTAGTGCACCACCATAAAGATTGACCAAAGGCTTTCCATTTGGGTGAGAGAGGGTCTCGATTTCCCGCCAGCGAACACCGTTTCTTCCCGTGCCCAGCAGTTTCATTACCGCTTCCTTACAGGCAAAGCGGGCGGCTAAAGAAGCAGGCTTGTCATAGTAGCGCTCAAGTTCTGCGTCAGTATATACCCGACGGAGGAAAGGTTCCCCCCAGCGGGATACCGCCTTCTTGATACGGGCTATCTCAATGATATCAATGCCAATGTAATGCGCCATCAGGGGCTTCCTCCACCGCTTTTCAGCTCTTGAAGTAGCCCGGAACAAAGGCTATTCAGTACCGCGGAAAGTTCACTAGTTCGGTTGGCGAACAGCGGGGTGATAGATATATTGCCCTGGTCTATTGCCCAGACGTCTGTTTCCGGGTCTGTAATCTGATTTACCCTCTGGCGCACCAGCCAGTAGTATTTCCTTTTACCATCGTGCCCTTCCTCAACAGTGTTAATGTGGCTACATCTGGCTAATCGGGTGATTTGGGCTCTGCCGATTTGAGCCAGCGGTAAATTGGGCAAGTTTATATTGAGGAAGATGGGAGACGGCAGAGAGCCGGTGAGGATTTTTGGGGACAGTCCTGCTGCAAACTTTGCCGCACTATCCAGGTGGAGATTATCTCCCCGGGCGATGGAGACAGCCAGGGAAGGCAAGCCATGCAAGTAACCCTGCAGAGCACCACCGACGGTTCCAGAGATGTGAACATCATCGCCTAGATTGAGACCCTGGTTGATGCCGGAAATAACCAGGTCTATCTCGTCTTTGACCAGATTGCCTAGGGCAAGCATGATACTATCGGCTGGCGTGCCTTCCACGGCAAAGGCTTCCACTTCCGGCACTACAGGATTTACTTTTCTTACCCTCAGTGGTTGCCAAAGGGTAACGGCGGTGCCCACCGCACTCTGCTCTCTATCGGGAGCCACCACGACCACCCGGGCAATATTTTTGAGCTCCTTAACTAGAGTCCACAGCCCTTCAGCAAATATGCCGTCATCATTGGTTACCAGGATTTTCATAAGAGGCCTTTTCAGTTTATCATAGCTAAAACGATTACGGCAAATCGACTTGCCGAAAAAGCAGCTTTGTGGTAAGATACTAGGCGAATATGGCGAGCTATTTTGGGCAGATTGTGGCTACATTAGGTGGTCGCAATATTGCTGGTCTCGGCGATTTCCCCTTAATGCTAAAATTC
>CAZUSN010000065.1:6358-8160 GCA_964623035.1 uncultured Dehalococcoidaceae bacterium
GATATTCCCACTCTGTGCTACATTGAAGGTTTATCTCCCCTTGGTGCCTGCCGACTTTGTGTGGTGGAGGTAGAGGGCTCCAGAACTCTGGTTGGTTCTTGCCATACGCCAATAGTCGAAGGTATGGTCATCCAAACCCACTCGCCCAAGGTCTTAGCCACGCGTAAGATACTGGTCGAGCTTATGCTGGCGAGCCATCCTGATGCCTGTTTAGTTTGTGATAAGGCTAATCTCTGTGAACTGCGCAAGATTGCTGCCGACCTGGAAGTGGGGCTGCCTCGCTTTAGAGCCAGGAAACATTATTATCCTGTGGAGGAGGAAAACCCCTATATTATCCGTGATATGTCCAAATGCGTCCAATGTCGGCGGTGCGTTGTTGTCTGCAAGAACACAAAAGGTGAGCCCATGTTCAGCATGGCTTACCGGGGTTTTGATTGCAAAGTCATCGTTGGCTGTGACCAGCCATTAGGTGGCGAAATTTGTCAGGATTGCGATGAATGTATTGCTCTCTGCCCGTCGGGGGCACTGAGAAAGCCGAGAAAGGCTGGGGAGGAAAGGGCAACCAGGGCGGTCTATATTAAAGGTTGAGCTTGATTATTAGCAGGACGGCAAGATGACTCAGAAAAAAACTTTGATACAGCCCGAAGGACGGGAAGACCTAGTGGTAGTTTTGAAAGAGGCGCAGAGCAAATACGGCTATGTGCCAGAAGAGATTATGGCAGAGCTAGCGAAATCTCTGGATATACCGAGGCACGAAGTCTATGGAGTGACCAGCTTCTATTCTTTTCTCTCGACCAAACCGCTGGGCAGGAATGTCATTCGAATTTGTAAGAGTTTGCCCTGCTATCTTAAACATTGCCAGACCATAATTGAAACCGTGGAGAAAGAACTTGGCATTAAGCCCGGCGAAACCACTCCCGATGGCAGGTTCTCCTTCCAGTTGGCTAACTGCATCGGGCTCTGTGACCACGCACCGGCGATGATGATTAACCATGATGCTCATGTGGATTTGACGGCAAAGAAGATAGCAAAAATTTTGAAGAGTTATCAGTAAAATCGGTCTTAATAAGGAAACGGTCAAGTGCCGCAGGCGAGAGTTGTCTTAAAAAATTGTGGAGTTATCGACCCTAAACGAATTGAGACCTATCTGGAAAGGGAAGGGTTTAAAGCCCTGGCTAAAGTCCGGCGGGAGATGACCCCGGAGCAGGTGACCGAGGAAATAAAAGCCTCGGGGCTGCGTGGTCGTGGTGGGGCGGGCTTTCCCTGCGGCATCAAGTGGGAGGGGGCCAGAAAAGAGCCCGGCGATGAGAAATACGTCATCTGCAATGCCGATGAAGGCGAGGTGGGCACTTTTAAGGATAGATATATTCTGGAAAGAGACCCTTTTACCCTGATTGAGGCGATAGCCATTGCTGGATATGGCATCGGGGCAAAGCAGGGCTATATCTATCTGCGTGCCGAATACCACCACCTCTTTGATTTGCTGCAAAACGCCCTCAACCAAGCCAAGCAGTATGGGTATCTGGATGGCTTCAGTATTGAGATTCGGGAGGGTGCCGGAGCCTACATCTGTGGAGAAGAGTCTGCTCTGATGGATTCCATTGAGGGTAAACGGGGCGAGGCTCGTTATCGTCCTCCTTTTCCCACTACTTCAGGTCTTTGGGGTAAACCGACCATAATTAACAATGTGGAAACCTTAATGAATATACCTCAAATTATGCTTAATGGTGCGGGCTGGTTCAGTAAGATTGGCACGGAGCGGAGCAAAGGCACCAAGGTCTTTTCGGTGAGTGGCGATGTGC
>CAZUSN010000066.1:0-8157 GCA_964623035.1 uncultured Dehalococcoidaceae bacterium
GTCTCTGCGCTGATGCCCAGTACCTTTTTGGTGTCTTCTTCCGTGGAAAAGAGGACATCAACGTATTCCATGAGCGGTTCCTGGCATTTCCTGGCTTCTTCCGGAGTCCAGAGTCTGGCGCGATAGTTGAGGTCATAGCTCACCTTACAGCCCGTCTTTTTGGCTGTTTTCAACGCCTCAGCGGTAACCTGGGCGGCACCGGGGCTCAGGGCTGGGGTGATGCCACTGGTGTGAAACCAGCGGGCACCGCGCAGGACTTTCTCCCAATTTATCTCCCCGGGCTGTATTCGACTTATCGCTGAGCTTGTCCGGTCATAGAGGACACTGCTGGGTCTTGGTGAGGCGCCGAATTCGACGAAATAGATGCCAACGCGGTCACCCTTGGTCCAGACAATATTGGAGGTGTCCACTCCCTGCTCTCTGGTCTTGTTGCGAATCATCCAGCCAAGGGCATTATCGGTCAAACGTGAGACCCAGGCGGTGCTTATGCCCAGTCGGCTGAGAGCGGTGGCGACATTCCACTCCGCACCACCAATATTTACCTCCAGAAGGTTGGTCTGTTCCAGCCGACGGTAATTGGGTGGTGACAGCCGTATCATGGTCTCGCCGAAAGTGACAACATCAGCCATTTTTCTTCCCTCCTTTGCCTTATTTTAGCCTTGTCTGGCTCGTTTCACCGCCTCAACAAATTTCCTGGCGGTTTCCGTGATGAGGTCATAGTTTTTCTCTTTTACTGCCTTCTTATCGACGAGTGAGGTGCCGGCGGCTACCGCCACAGCACCCGCCCGAATGAAATCGGGCGTGTTCTCCAGATTGACCCCGCCTGTTGGCATCAACCTTATCTGAGGCAACGGGCCTTTGATATCCCTCAGGTATTGCGGTCCACCTACGGTCGCCGGAAACACCTTGACGATGTCAGCCCCCGCCTCCCAGGCGGTCAGTATCTCAGTTGGGGTGAAAGTGCCGGGGATGACAATCTTGCTGTAGCGGCGACAGACCTCGATTACCCCAAGGTTCAGGGTTGGGCTGACCACAAACTCAGCGCCCGCCAGTATCACTGCCCGGGCGGTTTCCGGGTCGAGCACGGTTCCGGCGCCCACCAGCACTTTATCCTGAATAATGCTCTTGAATTCCTTGATGGCATCGATGCAACCAGGGACAGTCGTGGTTATCTCTATGGGCTTAACTCCGCCCCTGGCAATAGCCGTGCATACCGCCACGGCTTCTTGGGCACTCTCCACCCTGACTATGGCCACCACGCCACAATCAATAATCTGTTGCAGGTTCCTTTCTTTATCGTCCATAGCTCACCTCCCCTCTGGCTTTAGTAATGTAAAGTGTAAAAATATCTTGGACTATGGTCAACTTTCCGTCAAATTTTTTATTTTCCTATTCATTGACTGCCAGTGGGTGCCTCTCCAGTAGATGCGGTGGCAGGCAGGACACTCCATGTACTGGCTCTGGGTCTGGAAAACATAAGGGGGCACCCGGTCTTTTATCTCCTCTTTGTTCCTCTCTGTCAGCGGTTGGTTGCATTCCAGACAGCGGGTGAACGGTCTGGACTGATAATCCAGGTGCAGCTTGTCAATCACCTGCCGTATTTGTGGCTCAGCTTTATCACTGTCAATCAGGATAGCTTTGAGTCGACCGCTGGTGATTATCCCCCGTTTCATAATCTGGGTGTCCCGGGTCAGTATCATCCTGTCTTCAGCTAGAGCCTTGGCTACCAGATAGGCATCATCGCTGCCGTCAAAGAAAATGGCATCATATCCCACCATTCTCAGCCACTTGGCGAGCTTGCCGACATTGTTGTCAACAATGAATTTGAGATTATCGACCATCCTTGTTTTCAATTCTAATCGTTTCATCTGATTTTGGTTTGACACTTAGGGCAGACACGGGTAAACCAGTACAGTCTTTTGCCGCACTGGGGGCAGCGTCCCGCTTTTTCCTGTTTTACCAGCCATGCCTCAATGCCATGTTCCTTCATGTACTGTAGTTCGTCAATCAAATGCTCATGGTGGGAAATGCCTTCTTCAAAGTGAGCACCTTTGAAGTCTCGAAGCCGCTGACAGGGAAAATCAGTACACTCAAAGCACCGGGTGACTTTATGCTCACGGGCACATTTACGGAAGCCGGGACGGCACTCAACACAGGAAGGCATTACCTTATCTGAGAAGCACCCGTTACATTTCGCTTCCTCAATAGAAATGCCGTGTCTTTGGGCGCGTTTTTTCAATTGCTCGATGTCATTTTCCTGCCAGGCAAGGTAACTCGGGCAAGTCCCGCAATAGATTCCGCAAATGCCCACCAGCTTGAGCGCGTCTTGCTTCATTAGCAATGCCCCTTTGTATTTTATAACTGAACCAGCATCCCCTCATAGGCCAGGGTAATTGAGGTATTCAGTTCCTCAGCCAGGGGTGCGATTTCCGCCTCTATTTCCTCTTCCTCTCTGGGGTTCATGTGGACTAAAATTACCGGTGGCAGGTAGCCTTTAGACTTTTGAAAAGCGGTCAGCTCCTCCTTGAGCAGGCTTGGCGTGAGGTGCCGTGACCGCCGGCCAAACTCTTCATAGCGGTTTGGGGCGGTAACTTCAGTGATGAGCAGCTGGGGTGATACATATTGCCAGCAATCAGCTAGACCCGGTCCGGTATCCCCGGTATAGAAGACGATTTTACCATCAGGTGAAGTAACTTGGTAACCCACGGTGGGAACAGAATGGCTCACCGGGACAGCCAGAATGCTATAGCCCTCAATTTGCACTGCCTCATTTGGCTTGATAAGGGTGAACTTAATGCGGGGGTTGTTTTGGGGCTTCTCCAGAAAATTGGCGTAAGTTGTGCCGTTCAGCCAGTGGGCTGCCAGAGCCTCATAGACCGCCTGGGTTGAGTAAACCTGGATGTCAGTTTCGTAGAAGAGGGCATTCATCGCCATCGCCGGGACATCCCTGATATGGTCATAGTGCTGATGGGTGAGCAGGACCGCCTTAAGTTGCAGTTGTGCTTCAATTGATAGGCTGGAGGTAAGCCCGCCGGCATCCAGCGCTAGAACATCATCAATGAGCAGGGTAACCAGCCTTATGGTTGAGGATTCACAGTTATGGGCGCCCAGGAATTTGATATTCATGGTCTTTTTCTATAGAAATCTTATTCAGTCGGCGATGAGGAAGGGGTTAAACTTGGTTTCGTAATCATAGGTGTCAATCTTTTCCCTTTTCTTCAAAAAGTTTACCACGACGTAGGTGAAAGGGGTAGCTATAGCTTCAATGAGTGTCTTAGCCAGCCAGTGATACAAAATCATGAGCGGTACGAATGAAGTGGTACCAATGTAGGCTAAAGTGATAAATAGGGAAGTGTCTAGCCCCTCCCCGACGATAGTTGAGCCGATAGTCCGGCTCCACAGCCAGCGACCACGGGTCATGATTTTCATTTTGGCGAGGACAAATGAGTTAGCGAATTCACCGGCGAGGTAACCGCAGAAGGACGCCGCCAGCAGTCTTCGGGTGTAGCCCAGAATACTTTCATAGGCTTCTTGGTCTTGCCAGAAAGGGGCGGGCGGCAGTTTCTGCCCCACCCAGGCAAAGATAACGAAGATGAGATTGCAAATGAAACCAAGCCAGATAACCTTCCTTGCCTGGCGGTAGCCATAGACCTCGGTGAGGACGTCACCGAAGATGTAGCTCAGGGGGAAAATAAAGATAGCTGCCGGTAAAATAACTGGACCCAGGCTGATTACCTTTACAGCAATGATATTGGCGGTGATGAGGCAGGTGATGAAGATAGCGGTGATAATCACCAATCGGTATGAGACGTTCATCTTAGAACCAGCCGCGTCGGTGAAAGAAATAATACATACCGGCGGTGAAGGCAGTTGAGATAAGAATCACCAGGATGAGGGAATAGAAGGTGTGTTGGAATGGCAAAGGCACATTCATTCCATAGATTGAGGATAGGATAAGTATCGGCATCAGGAAAGTACCGATGACGGTTAGCACTCGCATGACTTCGCTGGTGCGGTTCGTTATCAGTGAGTCATGGGTAGCGTTTAGCCCTTCAATTACCTCTTTATATTCATCTAGGGCATCCCATAATTTATCTACATGGTCAATGGTATCACCGAAGTAATCGGTCAGGTCCTTCTTAGTAAAGCAGCGGATTTTTGGCTCCAGGCTGGCGATAACTGCCCTCATTGGCCAGATAATGCGGCGAAAGGAGATAACATCACGGCGAAGGATAGAAAGATACTCAATGGCATGAGGCATGCCTTTGCTGGTGAAAATGTTATCCTCGGTTTCTTCGATATCAGCGCTCACCCGGTTCAAAATCGGGAAACAATGGTCAACAAGTCGGTCAACGACGCGGTAGAGGAGATGTCCGGAGCCCTGGCTTAGATTCTCCTGTCGTGCTTCCTCATCAGTTTGACACTGTTTGAAGAATTTGGCTAGTGCCCTGAGATTACCGGCACAATCAACGGTGATAAGATAGTTTTCGCCGATGAAAACATCCAGTTCGCTGGAAATTATGACCCCATCTTCTTGCTTGAAAAAAGGGAAGTGGAGGACAATAAAAAGGTGGTCTTCATATTCATCAATCTTGGGCCGCTGTATTCGACTCAGAACGTCATCTAAATTAAGCGGGTGGAAATTCGGGTAATGCTGAGCCAAGTACGCCGTCTCCCGCTCCGTCGGCCGCTCCATGTTAATCCAGGTCAGGTCGTTCCAGGTAATGGACTCTATATTTAATTGTTTGTCTTTTTCTGTTACCGCAGCATCACCAGATGTCATGACAACTTTTTACCCTGCGTCTTCAGAATTTTTCATATCTGATTCTATTTTACCATAATTGTCAAAAGGTAAATAGGCTAGCGCCACCGCTGACTTCAATAGCCTCACCGGTGAGATAGCTTGATTCCTCGGAGGCAAGGAAGAGAAGGGCATTGCTTGCCTCTTGAGGGTTGCCTGCCCGGCGCAACGCCATACGCTTAATGATGCGCTCGCGGTATTCGGGGGCTACTTCGTGGAAGCTGCCGGCATCAATAACACCGAGGACCAGGGCATTGCAGGTCACGCCCTTGCGAGCCCCCTCCAGAGCCACCGTTTTGGTGAGACCAATGAGACCAGCCTTGGATGTGGCGTAGCTGCATTGCCCCATACCACCCATAGTACCAGTGATAGAGGAGATGTTAATGATGCGGCCCCAGCCGCGCTCCATCATGCCTGGCATACAGCATTTGATAGTGTTAAAGGCACCAGTTAAATTAACCGCTAGGTCTCGCTCCCAGTCTTTATTGTTCATATTGACAATGGTGACCGCCCGTATGATGCCAAAAGCGGCGTTATTGACCAGAATGTCAACGGGACCCAGCTTTTCCGCCACTTTCTTGACTCCCTGCTGAACCTCATCAAAGTTGGCCAGGTCCATCTTGACCGCTATTGCTTTTCCGCCCATGTTCAGAATTTCTTTAATCACAGCCTCAGCTTTCTCCATGTGGCTGTATCCGGTAGTGGCCACATGGCATCCCGCTTTGGCTAAAGTTAAACAATGCACTCTGCCCAGCCCACCAGAGCCACCAGTAACCAAAGCTACTTTACCCTCGATACTCACAATCGCTTCTCCTTTACCATATTGGGGCGTTAGTTGTTTTTATTTATACTCATGGAATCCCTTGCCCGTCTTGCGTCCGAGCCAGCCCGCAGCGACCATCTTTTTCAGCAGTACCGGAGGTGCGAACTGAGGGTCTTTCAATTCTTCGTAAATACTATTGGCGATAAAGTAGAGTGTATCCAATCCGACCAGGTCAGCCACGCTTAACGGCCCCAGCGGGTGGTTTAAGCCCAGGGTCACGCCGGCATCAATATCTTCCGCGGTAGCCACCCCAGCCTCCACCATTCTGATGGCATTCAGCATCAGGGGCACCGCCAGGCGGTTGACAATGAAACCGGGTGCGTCTTGAGCCACAATGACGGTCTTACCTAAAGATTGTCCAAAGCTCTTACCAACTTCAAGGGTCTCATCACTGGTGGCGATGGTCTTGACCACTTCCAGCAGCTTCATCACCGGTGCCGGGTTGAAGAAGTGAAGTCCCAGCACCTTACCTGGTCTGGTGGTGGCCATCGCTATCTCAATAATGGAGAGGCAGGAGGTGTTGGTCGCTAGGATGGCAGACTTGGGACAGGTTTTATCCAGCTCAGCGAAGGTCTTCTTTTTCAAATCCAGGTTCTCGGTAACTGCTTCAATGACCAGGTCGCAATTACCAAAATCCTTCATCTTTGTGGTGCCTCGAATGCGAGACAGGACGGAATCTTTATCCTGCCGGGTTATTCGCCCTTTCTCCACGCTTCTTGTCAGTGAGGAATTGATTGAGGATAACCCCTTATTTAAAAATTCCTCATTTACTTCAGAGACGACCACCTGATAGCCGGCTTGAGCACATACCTGCGCAATGCCGCTGCCCATTTGTCCACAGCCAACAACACCAACTTGCTTGATTTCCATAGCTTCCCTCGTTTTAACGTTATTTCCCTTTGAAATCAGGCTTCCTCTTTTCGCCAAATGCGTCGATTCCCTCAGTGAAGTCTTTGGTGCTCATCAAATAGGCTTCCAGAGCATTCTCCAGCCTTAAACCGTCCTCCAGAGTCAGGCTGCTGCCTCTGAGCATCGCCTCCTTGGCTGCTCTTACTGCCAGAGGTCCAGCCTGGCAGATAGTCTCCGCCCATTTTCTGGCGGTGGGCATCACGGACTCCAGGGGAACCACTATATTCACCAGACCGATACGGTATGCTTCCTGAGCATCAATCGGTTTTCCCATGAGCAGTAGTTCCGCAGCCTTGCATGACGGGACCATTCGCGGCAACCTCTGGGTGCCTCCCCAGCCCGGTATCAGCCCCAGAGTTACCTCGGGCGTGCCAAAGCGGGCTTTCTCGGAAGCGATTCTAAGGTCACAGGCCAGCGCTATTTCCAGACCACCCCCCAGTGCCAAGCCATTGATGGCAGCGATGAGCGGTTTCCATAGCTCCAGTCCACGCATGGGGGTATCAGGCATAGCCCAGGGACGATTTTGAAGATTCTCTTTGAGAAAGGGCAGCATGTCTTTAATATCAGCACCAGCACAAAAAGCCCTATCGCCGGCGCCGGTGATAATGCCAACCCATAGCTCAGGGTCATCCCGGAAGTCCAAAATTGCCTCGTGCAGCTCACGGGCGGTCGGCACATTTATCGAATTCAGTGCTTCCGGGCGGTTGATGGTAAAGATAGCTATTTTGCCTTCCTTTTGGTAGTCAATAGCCATGATAAATCTCCTTATCTTGAATTCTCGGTCAATTAAATAACCTGAGAGTTGTTCTGGGATTTTAACAGAAGCTTGTTTTTGCGTCAAGACAAGATTATGAGATTGTTTACGAACCTATCCCCCTTACCCCCTTCCCTTGGCAAGGGAAGGGGGAGTAAAAGTAGGAGAGGGGCTTCACCCCTCTCAAAAATCTCTTCCCTTTCCCCTTACGAAGGGGAGAGGGATAAAGGGTGAGGGGTTAATAAATAACCTAGGTTTTTGCGGAGTTTAAGAGAGAATGAGCCCGGATGTTGCAGTTCTTGCTGCAGGTGTGGTATAATCACCTTCGCAAAAAGAATAATAAAGTATTACTTGCTCCGAGCCTGTTCTCCTAAAGGCACACTATGGAGACTGGCCGATAGGGTATCGCTGGAAACGGCGTTGCCTCCCGTATTTGGAAAGGAGAGTCTGCAGTGGTATTATGCAGAGCACCTCCTGACGAGGTGCTTTCTATTTGGTTAACCTAGCGTTCAAATAAGAATCTATAGAGGTGAAAAATGCGCAAGCTAACTTATTGCTTATTAGTGATACTCATACTGGCTCTGACGGCTGGTATCTTCGGCTGTAGCCAGCCGGCACCAATCCCCGCCCCAGCTCCTGCTCCAGTGCCCGCCCCTGCCCCCGCACCGGCTCCTGGACCAGCACTCACACCTACACCGGCACCAGCTCCATCGCCGACACCAACTCCTACTCCTGCCCCCGCACCACAGTACCTGTTGCACGACCCTTTAGTAAGGTTTAAAATCGCTACCACCACCAGTCTTTATGATACCGGTCTCTGGTACTATCTGGAGCCGATTTTTGAGAAAAAGGCTAACGTGGAAATGGATA
>CAZUSN010000067.1:0-8126 GCA_964623035.1 uncultured Dehalococcoidaceae bacterium
GTTATCGGCAAGCTGAAAAGCCGGGGTTGTGATGCCGTGGTTCTGGGCTGCACCGAGATACCGCTTCTGGTAACTCAGGAAAGTTCACCCTTACCAATACTGGATTCAACCAGGCTGCTGGCGAGGGCGGCTTTAAGGAAGGCAATTGAAACCAAGTAGATGATATGATTCTAAAAAGAGGCGGATACTTGCCTATAATATAAATGCCAGCGTAAAATTAAGAACGTAAGAAACGTTCAAATTCTGATTTAGGAGTGTCTGACAAATTATGAAAAAGCGTGTCTTTTCCGGTATCCAGCCGACAGGTGATATTCATATCGGCAATTACCTGGGCGCCATTCAGCACTGGGTAAATACACAGACTAAATATGACAGCATCTTTTGCGTGGTTGACCTGCATGCCATTACTGTTCCTCAAGACCCCAAGGTTCTCAAAGCAAAGATAAGAGAGGTGGCGGGGCTTCTCATTGCCTCCGGCATCGACCCCCAAATAGCGACTGTCTTTGTCCAGTCCCATATCAGCGCTCATGCCGAGCTCACCTGGATTCTCAATTGCTTTATCCCGATGGGGTGGATGAAGCGCATGACTCAGTTCAAGGAGAAATCGCAGAAGCGGGGAGAGGAGGTCAGCACCGGTCTTTTCGATTATCCGGCGCTGATGGCAGCGGACATCCTGCTCTATCATACTGACATCGTGCCGGTGGGAGAAGACCAGAAGCAACATGTGGAGCTGGCGCGGGATGTTGCCCAGCGCTTTAACGCAATATACGGTGAGACTTTCACCGTACCGAAGGCGGTAATACCGCAGACCGGAGCACGTATCATGGGCTTGGACGACCCGACACAGAAAATGAGCAAGAGCGAGGAGCAGCCGGGGCGTGCCATTTATTTGCTTGATTCACCGGATGACATCCGGGCAAAAATTATGAGGGCAACCACCGATTCCCTGCGCGAGATTCGCTTTGATGAAGACCGCCCCGGTATTTACAACTTGCTCACCATCTACGAGCTTTTCACCAAGCAGAGCCGGGAGGATATTGAGGCGCGGTTTGAAGGCAAGGGATACGTCGATTTGAAGCGGGAACTCGCCGAGGTGGTTGTGGAGACTTTAAGCCCGGTACAATCTCGCTATCGGGAACTGACCGCCGACCCGGGGCATATCGACACTTTGCTGGCTGAGGGTGCACAGAAAATCAGGCCAATCGCGGAAAAGACTTTAGCCACCGTTAAAGAGAGGGTAGGGCTGGGATAAATAATCTTTGAGGCTATTTACAACCCCTCATCCTTTATCCCTCTCCCCTTGCTTAGGGGAGAGGGAAGAGGTTTTGGAGAGGGGAAAAGCCCATCTCTTACTTTACTCCCCCTTCCCTTATCAAGGAAGGGGGCAAGGGGGATAGGTTCGTAAACAATCTCATAATCCTTATCCTTTGACTACTCCGATTGGTCTGGTTCTGGCCACGATTTTGGAAATGCCCGCGTTGTGGGCGATTTTGACGACAGAAGTTACGTCTTTATAAGCCTCGGAAGCCTCTTCAGCAAGTCCAGCGAGACTGCCTGTCCGGACAGTTATGCCATGTCTCTGTAGTTCTTCCAGCACGTCTCTGCCTCTAAGGTGCCTTTTCGCCGCCGAGCGGCTCTGCACCCGACCGGCACCGTGGCAGGTAGAGCCGAAAGTCTCCTTCATCGCCAGCTCTGTGCCTACCAGTACAAAAGAAGTCCTTCCCATATCCCCGGGGATGATGACTGGCTGTCCGATTCGTGAGTATTTTGCTGGGACATCAGGATGACCCGCCGGGAAAGCTCTGGTGGCTCCCTTGCGGTGAACACAAAGCGTCTGCTTTTTTCCGTTTACTTCATGCTCTTCTATTTTGGCGATATTATGCGCCACATCGTAGATAAGCTCCAGACCAGCATCGGCTTCACCTTTGCCCAGCACCCGACAGAAGGCTTCTCTCACCCAGTGAGCGATGCACTGACGGTTGGCCCAGGCATAATTGGCGGCGCATCTCATTGCTGCCAGATAGTCCTGACCTTCAGGGGACTTCACCGGGCTACAGGCAAGCTGGCGGTCAGGCAGTTCGAGGTTGTACTTGGTCATCGCCCTGACCATTTCCTTAACATAATCATCAGCGACCTGATGTCCTAAGCCTCTGGAGCCACAGTGGACATAGAGCATTACCTGTCCTACCTCGTCAATGCCCATGTTTTTGGCAATGTCTGGCTCAAATATCTTGTCCACCAGCGCCACCTCGAGAAAGTGATTGCCGGAGCCCAGCGTGCCTAGTTGAGGTAGTCCGCGTTCCTTAGCCCGGCCGCTTACTTTATCCGGGTCTGCCCTAGCCATCTCGCCCTTTTCCTCGGTGGTCTCCAGGTCTTCCGGTCGGCCGTATCCCTTCTCCACTGCCCAGCGTGAACCCTTGACCAATACCTCATCAAGTTCCTTACCCCTTAGCCTTATTTTGCCTTTCGAGCCCACCCCAGAGGGGACAGCTTCATAAAGGGCATCCATGAGTTGTTTTATCGTGGGAGAAACCTCCTTCTGGGTGAGGTTGGTGCGCAGGAGGCGTACCCCACAGTTAATATCAAAGCCAACCCCACCCGGGGAAACCACGCCATCATTTATTCTCATTGCCGCTACCCCACCTATGGCGAAGCCATAACCCCAGTGGATGTCAGGCATGGCCAGTGAATAGTTCACAATGCCGGGCAGGAAAGCGACATTAGCCACTTGCTCCAGAGCCTGTTCCTCGCGGATTTGCTTCAACATAGCTTCATCAGAGTAGATGATTCCAGGCACACGCATGCCCTTCTTATAGCTTTGGGGTATTCGCCATCGGTATTCGTCTATCTTCTCTAGAGGTCCATTCCACTGAGCCATATTCTCACCTCCTAAATATCAAAGATGACCCGGACTTGACTCTTCTCCCTATCTACTTTCAGCATGTGATAGGTAGCTGACTTGACTCCTGTCTTTAACTGATGGCGGGAAGGGTCATATTTTTCACCATAGCAAACTGCCTTCAGTCTGCGCCCATCAAAATCTCCTATATCGAACCTTTTGAATAAAAGCATCTCAACATCGAAAAGATAGATGAGGCGGTTAAGCCACTCGAAAAGCAGAGCTTCCGCGTCATCTTCATCGAGTTCTAAGCGGCGAGACTCAGTTTCTTTCACTGTCTTGAGTTCGGCAATGATGGAAAATAAGCCGTAGGCAGCATTAGCAAACGCCTCAGCCAAAGAATGTCCATAAGCGACCAGTCCCACATCAGCCGTATGTTCGATGAGTCGGAATCTTTTCATTTTTGTCAGTCAACCGCCCGGTTTATTGACTATGTTAATTAATATTATATCCCATATCAAGGTTAGCCAGGAAATTATAAATTTAGTCGGCTTGAACAACCCTTAAATTAAGTGTATCATTTATTTCAATACGAATTCTCAATTTATGAGGCAGTCAGTGACTTTACATAATTATGAAATCAAAGACCCGAAACTATCTGGGTTCGGCAAGCAGAGAATCGAATGGAGGAGACATGAGATTCAAGGACAAGGTCACTATTGTCACAGGAGGCGCATCCGGCATGGGCAAATCCCATGCTCAGGGCTTTGCCAGGGAAGGGAGTACCGTAATAATCTTGGATAGATTAGAGGAGAAAGCTATAAGTGTCGCCAAAGGGATAGAGTCTCAGGGAGGCAAAGCAGTAGCAATAACAGTTGATGCTACCGATGGTCAGCAGGTAAAAGATGCTGTTGAAAAAATCGCAAAGAAATGGGGCAGAATAGATATTCTGATTAATAATATCGGCACGACCGAGACTGTACCGTTTTTGGAGACGGACGAGGCACTTTGGCGTGAGACTCTGGACCTCAACCTGCTAGTTCCGCTGCGTTTCTGTCGTGCGGTTTTGCCCTACATGGTGAACCAGCGGTATGGTAGGATTGTCAACATTGCATCTATTGCAGGGAGGCAGCCCAGACCTCTGGCGGTTGATTATAGTGCCGCTAAGGCAGGCGTTATCGCTATAACCCGATCGCTAGCGGTAGCCATGGCGCCTTATAATATAAGAATTAATTGTGTCTGTCCTGGTATTACTGACACTGATTTGAGTAAACGAGTCGACCCTAGGCATCTGGAACCTATAGCAAAAGCTACCGCACTTGGAAGGATAGCCAAGCCTGAAGAGATAACAGCGGCTGTGCTGTTCTTGGCCTCCGATGAGGCGTCGTATATATTAGGCCAGAGCATTCATGTGGACGGCGGCAACTGTATGCTTTGAAAAAGGGGCGGCACTAAATACTCCGAAAGCCGCGCAAAGTAGACTGAACCTCTCAGGAAACGGGCTAGGCCAGCCCCGTATGAGCGGGTGCCTTTGCAACTTTAATAGTATCTCCGGAGAAGCCCCAGGTAACCCCGTAATTAGCGACAAAATCCTCTAGCGTTAGCAGTGCAGGGAAACGTTTTAGAGCATTCTCGAGGTATTCCAAAGCCTCACCTTTCACAATTAACCTTTCGCACACATAAAGTAGGTCTGGCTCATCTACATTACATGTGGCCTGAATGAATCGCGTTGGAATATACCCGTCGCCTTTGTTGCTTTCGATGACTTGCCTTACTGCTTGTCTGAGGGTCTGAACTTTTGGAAAGACACGCATTTGTTGTTCTCCTCTTCTTGGGCTTATTCATATTTGGGTGCATGAGTTTTTAGCAGACCGCTGTAGCTATGGGGATAATATCAAATGTTGCTTTGAACTGGGTGCTCAGGTTTGAACCATGAACAATCCGCCCTGGACTTTGAGGCAAAGCGGCAGGTGCTTGATATGCTGGGTATCAAGGTATGGCTTGACGGTGAGCACATAGAAATTACTGGCGTGATACCTACTGAAGGTGATGTTATTGTGATTATGATTATGCCCTCTCTAGAATCTCTTCCCTCTCTCTTTGGCAAGGGAAGGAGAATAAAGGGTGAGGGGTTGTTAAAGGCTCTAAATTTAGTCGGCTTGAACAACCCTTAAATTAAGTGTATCATTTATTTCAATACGAATTCTCAATTTATGAGGCAGTCAGTGACTTTACATAACTATGAAATCAAAGACCCGAAACTATCTGGGTTCGGCAAGCAGAGAATCGAATGGGCATCTCGGGAGATGCCCGTGGTGAGGTTCATCAGAGAAAAGTTTGCCGCGGAGAAGCCACTGAGAGGATTTCGGATTTCGGCTTGCCTTCACATTACCACGGAGACGGCAAATCTGGCGCTAGCCTTGAAAGAGGGGGGCGCTGACCTCGTTCTATGCGCCTCAAACCCGCTCAGCACTCAGGATGATGTGGCGGCGGCGTTGGTGGAATATGGCATACCGACCAATGCCATTAAAGGAGAAGATGAGGCGACATATTACCGGCATATTAATACGGCTCTGGACAATAAGCCTCAACTTACCGTCGATGATGGTGCTGACTTAGTTACCACTCTGCACACTAAAAGAAGCGACCTGCTTGCCAATGTCGTCGGTGGTACTGAGGAGACAACCACCGGGGTAGTTCGCTTGCGCAGCTTGGAAAAAGCGGGCAAACTAAAATATCCGATAATTGCCGTAAATGATGCCCAGACGAAGTATCTCTTTGATAATCGCTATGGCACCGGGCAGAGCACCATTGATGGTATTACCCGGGCGACTAATATTCTGTGGGCGGGGAAAAAGGTAGTAATTTGTGGCTATGGCTGGTGTGGGCATGGCATTGCCTTGAGAGCTAGTGGGTTGGGTTCTCAGGTAATTGTCACTGAGGTTGACCCAGTCCGAGCCTTAGAAGCAATTATGGATGGCTACCAAGTCATGCCACTTACGGAAGCCGCTAGGGTAGGCGACATCTTTATTACTGTCACCGGTAATAAAAATGTGATAGATAAGACGCATTTCCAGGCGATGAAGGATGGTGCTATTCTGGCGAACAGCGGGCATTTTAATGTTGAAATCGATATCCCGGCTCTGGAAGGTCTGGCGCGCCGTAAGCGGCGGATACGGGACTTTGTTGACGAATACACTCTGGCTGATGGTCGGCGCCTGTATCTGCTAGGAGAGGGGAGGCTGGTCAATCTGGCGGTGGCGGAAGGACATCCGGCCAGCGTTATGGATATGAGCTTTGCCAATCAGGCTCTTTGTCTGGAATACCTGGCGAAAAGCGGGAAAACGCTGAAGCACCGAGTCTATCCGGTGCCTGAAGAAATTGACCGGGAGGTAGCTCGGCTAAAGTTGCAAAGCATGGGAATTGAGATTGATACTCTGACCCCGGAACAAAAGAAATACCTCGTTAGTTGGGAAGAGGGGACATAGCGCATCGAGCATTTCTAATAGTGGAGGAGACAAAATGACTAACAGTTTCGTCAGTTCGTCTCGCTATCTGCTGACCTCAGAGTCAGTTGCCGAAGGACACCCTGATAAATTATGTGACCAGATATCAGATGCCGTTCTTGATGCTATCCTGGGAAAAGACCCGGTGGCACGTGTTGCCTGTGAGACCGCAGTAACCAACGGCTTGGTCGTGGTCATGGGTGAGATTACCACCAAGTGTTATGTGGAAATTCCTCAGATAGTGCGGGAAGTGGTGCGAGACATTGGCTATACCAAGCCTGAATACGGTTTTGAGTACCAGTCCTGTGGCGTACTTGTTTCCATTAATGCTCAATCTCCCGATATTGCGCAAGGGGTGAGCAAGTCACTGGAAGCAAAAAGGGGCTCGGCTGATGAGCTGGACCAAATTGGGGCTGGTGACCAGGGAATGATGGTCGGCTTCGCCTGTAAAGAGACGCCAGAGCTGATGCCACTGCCCATTTCTCTGGCGCACCGGCTCTGTCAGCGTCTGGCTCGGGTCAGGAAGGATAAAACTATACCTTATCTCCGCCCCGATGGTAAATCACAGGTAACGGTGGAATACCACAATGGTACTCCCGCTCGAATAACCAATGTCGTCATTGGCGCCCAACATGACAAAGATGTCAGCTACGATAAAATCAAACAGGACATTATTGAGCAGGTGGTGAAGCAGGTTATTCCTCCCTCTTTACTGGACCAGGAAACCGAGTACTACGTAAATGCGACGGGTCGGTTTGTTATCGGCGGACCGGCATCAGATACCGGCTGTACCGGGCGGAAGATTCTGGTTGATACTTATGGTGGAGCTGCCCGTCATGGCGGCGGTTGCTTCTCTGGCAAGGACCCGACCAAGGTTGACCGCTCGGCAGCTTATGCGGCTCGGTATATCGCTAAAAACTTCGTCGCCGCGGGACTGGCGGAGCGGTTCGAAATCCAGGTTTCCTATGTTATTGGTGTGGCTCACCCGCTATCTATCTCGGTTGAAACTTTTGGCACGGCTAAGGTTGACGAGGAAGTTCTACTTAATTTGATTAAGAAACACTTTGACCTGAGACCGCAGGCTATCATCCGGTATTTTGACCTGCGCCGCCCCATCTACCGGCAGACCGCCTGCTACGGACATTTTGGGCGGACTGATATTGACCTGCCCTGGGAAAAGACAGATAAAGCCGAAATTTTGAGGAGAGAAGCGCTGGGAAAGTAATAGGGGAGTTTAAGAGGGGCGGAGCCCCCTCTTCCAAAAATCTTTCCCTCCCTTATCAAAGGGAGAGAATAAAAGGGAGGGTCACCTAATAAAAACATTTAAAGGTAAGATGCGATGATAGTTGAAATGGTAACCGGCGCCAATGTCGAGCAGGTAGATGGCGTAGTGCAGAGAGCTAAGTCTCTGGGCTTTCAGGTCCAGTTGAACCTGGGCACGGACAAAGTCGTGGTCGCCATTCTGGGAAGCCACACCGGTCAGGTGCCCACCGAAACTTTTGCCGTGCTGCCCGGGGTGGAGAGCGTCACCCGCATCATGAAGCCTTACAAGCTCGCCTCCCGTGAATTCAAAGCGGAAAACAGCATGGTTTCCATTGCTGGCGTTGAGATTGGCAGTGAGCGCGTGGTAGTCATGGCTGGTCCCTGTGCTGTGGAGAGTGAAAAGCAGCTTATGTCAGCAGCCAAGGCAGTTAAAGAGGCTGGAGCCGGCATACTGCGTGGCGGCGCCTATAAACCGCGGACTTCACCTTTCAGCTTTCAGGGTCTGGAGAAAAAAGGGC
>CAZUSN010000068.1:0-8121 GCA_964623035.1 uncultured Dehalococcoidaceae bacterium
ACATACTTTGCTAAAAAACATAATAAGTAAGTACCCGGATGTTGTTGCCTGGTTTAGTGGTCATGTCCATATCGACCCTGATGAATTTGCCGATGGATTAGGAAGTTGTGTCTCTGGAGCCAGCAGGCGAAATTTGCCGGACCAGGTGCATTTCATTTATTGTGGTGATATCTGGTGGGAACATGGCCGAGCCGCAGAATGAAAAACCCTGACTCACGCTGGCTTGTCTGGCTAGCCAGCATTGTTAGTCTTCCGAGGTTTGTGGTATAATGAGCAATAAAATTTTCTAGGGAGGCAAATGGCGACTACTAAAGAAAAGAAAGCAGAGCTGAAAGAAGATAAGCAACTGCGTGATTATGAGCTTGTTTTTATTATTAGTCCAGAGGTTAGCGAAGAAACTCTCGAGGCTACGGTAGGCGGTGTCAACCAGTTTATTACCGGCAAAGCTGGTGTTATTTCCGGTGAAGAGCGGTGGGGTAAGAGGAAACTAGCTTATCCCATAAAACGTTTTCTGGAGGGTGATTATGTGTTGACACGGTTTAAGATGAATCCCATGTGGAGTAAAGAACTAGAAGCAAACTTGCTTATCTCAGAGAATATCATACGGCACCTTTTGATTAGGATTGAGTGATAAAATTGGGGGTTACCCGGCTCTCACGCATAGTGCGGGCAAAGGGTAAAAGGAGTTGTGTACTATGCCAAGTCTAAATAAAGTGATTATTGTCGGGAATGTGGGGGGTGACCCAGAAATGCGGTTTACGCCTAATGGGAAGCCGGTAACCTCATTTCGTGTGGCTACTAATTGGGTATCGACCACTCCTGATGGTGAGCGTAAGCAGGAGACGGAGTGGTTTAGTGTGGTAACCTGGAATAAGTTGGCAGAACAGTGCAACCAGTTTTTAGCCAAGGGTAAGCTGGTCTATGCTGAAGGCAGATTGCGTACTCGCACCTGGGAAGGTCAGGATGGACAGCAACACTCTAGAATCGAGGTAATCGCCAACAAAGTAATTTTCCTTGACCGGCGAGGAGTAGCGCCGCTTCCCACAGAAGAGAGCGCCAGTACTGAGGGGAAATCAGATGAAGGCGATACTGCTGAATTAGAGCCGGATGATATTCCATTCAAGTAAAATTCAGAGGAAAAGGATAGCGCATGGCAGAACCTAGTGAAACAAGGAACCGAAAATGGGTCAAACCAAGATATGTGCCCAAGCGCAAGGTTTGTTCCTTTTGTCAGAATAAGACACAAGTTATAGATTATAAAGAAGCGGAGAAACTGCGTCTTTTCGTGTCGGATAGAGGCAAGATTGCGCCTCGCCGCAAGAGCGGAACTTGCGCCAAGCACCAGCGTCTTTTGGCACTGGCGATAAAAAGGGCGCGGCATCTGGCTCTACTACCGCATGCGCCAGTTCATATCCGTGAAGCAGAAGGCGTTGGTTTAAGAGGGTAGTTACAGTTACCTGACTTATTTCCTCTTTACCCGGTTCATAATGGGAAGAGGAAGCTATATTATTTTAATCAGGGAGTTAAGGTGCCGAAAAGGACTTATCAACCAAAGAAGATACCGAGGAAACGGGAGCACGGTTTTCTGGCGAGAATGAGCACTCGGGGTGGACGTGCTGTCTTAAAAGCAAGACGACTTAAAAGGCGTAAGAGATTGACGGTGGTCTAAAATCCGAATACTTTCTGGGTCAAGGGCGTGAGCCGTGAGGGGAGAGAAATATCTGACCAGAGCAGCCCAGTATCAGTTAGTTTATAGTAAAGGTAATTCGTGGGCAAGTAATTTAGCGGTGCTGAAAGCTTTACCGAATGGACTTACCATATCCAGGTATGGCTTTTCGGTCGGTCGGCGGGCAGGTAAGGCGGTGGTGAGAAATAGAGTAAAGCGTTTGCTGCGCGAAATTTTGCGGTTGACGCCGTTATTGCCAGGATGGGATGTTATCTTTATTGTGCGCTCTCCAGCCGCCAGTGCTAGCTATGCTGAACTTGAGGAATCAGTCAAAGGTTTACTATCGCGAGCCCGATTATTAGCGGAGAAGTATGAAGAGGTTAGCCTTAGGACTAATTAGGCTTTATCAGTTGACCCTTTCCCAAGCTATGTTGCCATCCTGTCGCTTTGCCCCCAGTTGTTCTCAATATACCTATGAAGCTATTGCGAAGCATGGTCTTTTTAAAGGGGTATGGCTGGGAGCAAGACGACTTGTTCGTTGTCACCCTTTTCATGAAGGCGGTTATGACCCGGTACCATGATGCAGAGTGGAAACTTATTTGTTTTACCCTTTGGACAGCTTTAATCATAGGAGTAAATGGTGTCTTTTCGGTGGCAAATCGGTAAGATAGTAATTTTGCTGGTCATGCTTCTCGGGCTGGTTTTTGGACTAAATGTTCTGGGTTGTCAGCCTGCTCAGGCGGTACCCAGAGGATGGTCTGGAGCGGCGGTAAGTGATGGAGCATTATTTTTAGGTTCCATGGGCGGCAAGCTGGTCGCCATAGAGGCATCAAGTCAGGAACGCCTCTGGGCAGATGTCCCTTTTGAGGTCAAGAAACAAAGCGGCGGCCTTGGCTGCGCCCAGTCTCCGGCAGTGGTCGCCATCTACGGCACTCCTGCGGTAACAGAGGAGTTAGTCTATATCGCTGGCTATCATGGTAAACTCTACGCAGTAAATGCCGAAACGGGTGCCTTGAGGTGGGTATATCCCCGTGAAGGGGAGCTGGAGCCCATCATTGGCGCACCGATTGTGGCTTTGAACAGTGTCTATATTGGTAGCTCTGACGGGAAACTCTATGCCTTGGATGCGGCTACCGGTGACCGCCGCTGGGATTTTGCCACCGGAGATAAAATTTGGGCGACACCGTCTGTGGCTGGGGATACGCTTTATATTGGTTCTTTTGATAAAAAGCTCTATGCCCTGAATGCGGCTGATGGCAGGAAGAAGTGGCAGTTCGAGACCCAGGGGGCGATTGCTGCCACCCCCCTAATCTATGATGACACCGTTTATATTGGTTCCTTTGACCGTTATCTTTATGCCCTGAATGCGGCTGATGGCAGTCTGAAGTGGAAATTTTTGGCAGGGAACTGGTTCTGGGCTCACCCGCTTGCTGATAATGGTGTTATCTATGCTGGCTCTGTGGACGGTAAGGTTTACGCCCTCAAGGCGGAAAACGGGGATAAGGTAGCCGAATTTGACCTGGGCAGCCCGGTCATTTCTTCGCCAGTTTCGGTTGATGGTGCCATCATTGTCGCCTCAGAGGAAGGTCAGATATACTCTCTGGATACGGGAAACAGGCAGAAAAAGGGGTTAGCCAATCTGGAGCAAAAGATATATGCGCCTCTTGCTGCCAGCAAAGGGATAGTCTATGTCCATAGTGATAAAGATGTCCTCCATGCAGTGGATGCTCAGTCGGGAAAGACGGTGTGGAGTCTTTCTTTAAAGAGTGAGTGAGGTAGACTTCGTTGATTGGAGAAATTTGGGATTTAATCATCCTGTCACCAATGATCAATGTCCTGATCGTGGTGTCCGGGTATTTGTTCGATAACTTTGGGCTGGCGGTTATTGCCCTGACCATCTTTGTTCGAGCGGTGACACTGCCACTTACCTTAAAGCAGCTCGGGGCGACCAAAGCTTTGCAGGAGCTCCAGCCCAAAATGGCTGAGCTTCAGAAGAAATACGGCAGGGATAGGGCAAAACTGGCGCAGGAGCAGATGCGAATGTATAAAGAATCTGGAGTCAGTCCAGCCGGTTGTATGCTGCCCATGCTAGTCCAGATGCCTATCTGGATAGCCCTCTTCCAGTCCATCATCAGGATATTAGCTGTGATTCCAGAGCAATTCCTGAACCTTTCCCGCCATCTTTACTCCTCCTGGGCATCAGTATTTTCTCTGGTGCCCTTGAACAGTAAGTTCCTGTGGCTGGACCTGGCGATTCCGGACAAATTTCTCCTGTTGCCGCTTTTGGTTGGGGGCACCATGTGGGTGCAGCAGAAGATGGTGATGCCCAGAGCCGCTGACCCCAGGCAACAGGCGCAGAGCACGATGATGCTGTGGTTTATGCCGCTGATGTTCGCTTTTCTCACCTTGCAGTTTCCCAGTGGTCTGGCGCTCTACTGGGTTGTCTCCAATATCATTAGCATTGTCATGCAGTATTATGTTACCGGGTGGGGGACTCTCTTTTCTGCCGCCGCAGAAAAGCCGGCGGGTAGGGATAAAAGGTATTTAAAGCGCATCGCCAAGGTGGAAGAAAAGCCTGCCGATTACGCTGATGTTAAAGCTGACATCCCCGCTGATGTCGCGGAAGGGAAAACTACAGAGAAAGAAGACACCGCCCGTGGTCGTTTTCCGCCCAGCCTCAGAATGATGCAGCGTCATCCGAAAAAGAGGAAACATCCCAAGCGAAAGTAATCACGAGTGAGGTGATTTATGGAGCTGTCTGGGAACAGGAAAGATATCACTGATGTCGCCAAGGAAATTCTGGAAAATATCCTCAATTTGATGGGAATATCAGCTTCAGTTACTCTTCTGGGGGAATTTCCTGGAGCGGCCGCGACCGGTTCGATAACTCTCAATGTGGAGGGTGATGACCTGGGCATTTTGATTGGGCGGCGAGGGCAGACACTTGCCTGTCTCCAGTACCTGGTTCGGCTTATTGTCGGTCATCAGACGAAAGAGTGGCTGCCGATAATTATTGATGTGGAAGGCTATAAGCAACGGCGCTGTAACGCTTTGCAGGATTTAGCCTTGCGAATGGCGGAGCAGGTAAAGCAGAAGGGGGAGCCTTTCACCATGGAACCTATGCCGGCTTTTGACCGGCGCATCATACACCTTGCCTTGGCAGAACATCCTGATGTTGTTACCGAGAGCAGCGGTGAGGGAGAGGAGAGGCGGGTGGTTATTCGACCTAAAGAGCAGAAGTTTCGTTGACTTGTCCTATCAAATGTGCTAACTTTTAATAATAAAGACAGTGACGGAGACGAGTAGGGGAATAACGGACACACAGCGAGTCTGGCATGGTGGAAGCAGATGTGGTCGATTCCCCGAAAATCCCTCCCGAGTTGCCAACCGAACGGTGGCTAAGCAAAGCTTGACACCCAGTAGACTTGGTCGGCGACTTCAGCCGTTATCCCGGAGGAGGGCATAAGAGGTGTGCCTTTAAGGAGCGCCCCTTCACTTGGGGGAAATAGGGTGGTACCGCGGGTTTGATTGCTCCCGTCCCTAGGGACGGGATTTTTTATTTAAAAGGAGCTTTGATTATGTTCCGTCCGGTAAGCAGTCAGATGAACTTGCCCCAGATTGAGGAGAAGATACTCGGCTGGTGGCGAAAGAACAAGATTTTTCAGCGGAGTGTGGAGAATCGGAAAGGTTGTCCCCGTTTTACCCTTTATGAGGGACCGCCGACGGCTAATGGCAGCCCGGGCATCCATCATGTGCTGTCTCGTATTTTCAAGGATATTATCCCGCGTTATAAGGCAATGAAGGGCTATTATACTCCTCGTATCGCTGGCTGGGATACGCATGGTTTGCCGGTGGAGCTGGAGGTGGAAAAAGAGCTCGGCTTTTCCAGCAAGGCACAGATTGAGGAATATGGTATTGCTAGATTCAATGCTCGTTGCCGGGAGAGTGTCTTCCGTTACCTGAAAGACTGGAATGCGCTGACGGAGCGCATTGCCTTCTGGATTGACCTGAAGCATCCCTACATCACCATGGAAAACAATTACATTGAGAGTGAGTGGTGGGCAATAAAACAGATGTGGGATAGGGGTTTAGTTTATCAGGGCTATAAGGTCACCCCTCACTGCCCCCGCTGTGGCACTTCCTTAAGCTCCCATGAGGTTGCCCTCGGCTATGAAGATAATGTGGAAGACCCCTCGGTTTACATAAAGTTCAAAGCTCATCTATCGACAGGAAGGGAAGATGAGGTAAGTCAGAAGTTGTTTCAGCTTGCTTTAAGCAGAGATACTTATTTCTTGGCTTGGACAACTACCCCTTGGACGCTACCGGGAAATACCGCTCTCGCTGTGGCCGCTGATGCTGAATATGCGGTTGTAGAAGTAGATAATGAGTATCTCATTCTGGCTGATGTTCTGCGTGAGGCAGCGGGGTTAGGTGATAGCAAAGTAGTAATGAAGGTAGAGGGCAGCTACTTAGTGGGCGCAGAATATGAGCCCCTTTATAACCCTCATGAGTTTGGGGTAGAAAGACGGCGATTTAAAACCTATATAAATCAGGATGTGAAACACGAGACTGTTCGTCTTGAAGTGCAAAAACCTGACAAAAGCTTAACCTATAAAGTTATTGCTACTGACTTTGTTTCCCTGGAAGAAGGTACCGGTATTGTCCACATGGCGCCGACCTATGGAGAGGTTGACTATGAGGCAGGAGAAGAGCAGGGGCTGGATTTTGTGCACACCGTGGATTTACAGGGAAAAGTCATCGGGACTTATCCTTTTGCCGGTAAGTTTGTCAAAGATGCTGACCCTCTTATTATGAAGGAATTGAAGAAAAGGAACCTGCTCCTCCGCAGTGAGACGATTCGTCATACTTATCCCTTCTGCTGGCGCTGTGAGGCACCGCTGCTCTATTACGCCAAGCAGACCTGGTATATCAGAACCACAGCGGTAAAAGACAGACTGGTTTCTGGGAATCAGGAGATAAACTGGTTTCCCGAGCACATTAAGTACGGTCGCTTTGGCGACTGGCTGGAAAATAATGTGGACTGGGCGTTCTCCAGAGAGAGGTATTGGGGGACACCGCTGCCCATCTGGTGCTGTGAATCATGCGGTTACCAAGAATGTATCGGTGGCATTGATGAGTTAAAGCATAAGCCTGGCTTTGCCGGCTTAAAAGAGCCACTGGATTTGCACCGACCATTTGTTGATGAGATGACCTTCGCCTGTTCTCAGTGTGGGGCAGTGATGAGGCGGGTTCCTGAGGTGATTGATTGCTGGTTTGATTCCGGAGCCATGCCGGTTGCTCAGGTTCATTATCCGTTTGAAAATGATACCTTACTTGAGGACGGGCGTTTCCCGGCTGATTATATCTGTGAAGCGATTGACCAGACACGAGGCTGGTTTTACAGTCTGCACGCTATTTCTACCTTGCTCTTCGGTCGCCCCTGTTTTTTGAATGTTATCTGCCTGGGACATATCCTTGATGTCAAAGGTGAGAAGATGAGCAAGGCTAAAGGGAATGTCATTGAGCCATCATCGGTGATTGATAAATATGGTGCTGACCCACTGCGCTGGTATCTGTTTACTTCCTCGCCACCGGGCAACGTGCGCCGTTTCAGCAGTGACATGGTGGTTGAGGTGACCCGCCGCTTCCTCCTCACCTTGTGGAATGTCTATTCCTTCTTTGTCAATTACGCCAATATTGATAAATTTACCCCCGGTTCAGAAGAGGTATTATCCCATTCTGAGCTTGACCGATGGATAATTGCTGAGCTGAACCAGCTTATCGCCGATGTTGATGCCGCACTGGCGTCTTATGACCCCACCGGGGCGGGAAGAAAGATAGAAAGTTTTGTGGATGACCTGTCCAACTGGTATGTGCGACGCAGCCGCCGGCGTTTCTGGAAGAGCGAGAATGACGCCGACAAGCTTTCAGCCTATACCACGCTCTATCAGTGTCTGGTGACGTTGTCCAAGTTGCTGGCACCATTTATGCCGTTTCTCGCCGAGGAACTGTACCAGAACCTGGTGGGCTCGGCATTTCCAGAGGCGCCGCAAAGCGTGCACCTGACCGATTTTCCGGTAGCTGATGAAGCCAAAATTGACCGGCAAGTGATGGCTGACATCCGTTTGGTGATGAGAGTTTCTAGCCTGGGCAGAGCGGCTCGAAGTGAGGCAGGCATCAAGGTACGCCAGCCTCTGGCTAAGCTGCTGGTCAAGGTGGGGTCTGGCAGACAAAAGGATACGCTTAAGCACCTTGCCTCACAGGTACTGGAAGAAGTCAATGTCAAAGAGTTGGAGATAGTTGATGAAATGCCCGTGATAAAACATAAGCCATGGCCTATAGCCACCGAAGGAGACCTGACGGTGATGCTGGATATTGATGTCACTCCAGAACTGGCAGTAGAGGGAATGGCCCGTGAGATTGTGCGCCGTTTGCAGAACATGCGCCGTTCCGCT
>CAZUSN010000069.1:0-7992 GCA_964623035.1 uncultured Dehalococcoidaceae bacterium
ATGAGAATTCGCTTGACTTATATCTTGTGCCTACTCGTCATACGCAGAAGTGGGGGAGCTCTAAGAGTAAAACTAAATTGCAACCGTATAAGAATAACTGGGAAATTCTGCTTCACTGGAATGAGGAGATCCTTAAGGAACTAGAGAATTTGCAATGAGTTTCAAGCAATCGAAAACAATATGTGAAATGGTTTTGGTCTTATGCCTATCAAAGTTCTGGATAAAAAAGTAATCGCCCAGATTGCTGCCGGCGAGGTGGTGGAGAGGCCGGCGTCGGTGGTGAAGGAGCTGGTGGAGAATGCGCTGGACGCTGGCTCAAGTCAGATTGGGGTTGAGGTGAGGGGTGGTGGGGTGAGCCTGATTCGAGTTACTGATAATGGAGTTGGCATTCTGGCGGCGGAAGTTGAGCTTGCCTTCGAGCGCTATGCCACCAGCAAGATTGCTGACCTCGATGATTTGCAGTCGATCGAGAGCCTTGGTTTTCGTGGTGAGGCATTGCCCAGCATTGCTGCTGTGGCTCAGGTGGAGCTCGTTACCTGTGCTGCAGGCGAATCGGCAGGAACTTACGTTAACTTAGAGGATGGGGTTATGGTGAGCCGGAAAAGCCAGGCGCGTCCTCAAGGGACGACGGTTACGGTGCGTAGCCTGTTCCGCAGGGTGCCCGCCAGATTAAAGTTCCTCAAGTCAACGGCAACCGAAAACAGTCATATCGCCAACGTGGTGAGTCAGTATGCCCTCGCCTTTCCTGAAGTTGCCTTCGGTTTATTTCTCGATGGCAGAAAGGTGCTCAGCACGGCTGGTCGGGGTCGGCTGATGGACAGCCTCATTGAGGTTTACGGGGTCGAGATTGCCCAGAATATGCTGGAAATCGAAGGCAGCGGATGGGAAAGCGGGACAGCCTCAGTTCAGGTAAGCGGTATGGTTGGCTCACCGGCAGTGAGTCGTGCCGGTCGAGACTACCTCAGCTTTTTCATCAACCGCCGCTGGGTGAGCAGTCGCCTGCTAGCCTGGGCGGTGGAAGAGGCTTATCACGGGCTCTTGCCGACGGGAAAGCATCCGGTGGCAGTCATCAATATCTCTCTGCCTGCGGAGAAGGTGGATGTTAATATTCATCCCACCAAAAGCGAGGTGAAATTCCAGAATGAGCACCAGGTTTTTGTCGCCGTCCAGCGGGCAGTCAGGCAGACTTTAGTGGCTCAGATGCCCGTGCCCAAAATCGAGGAAGTGGCTACTGCGTATGCTTCTCCCACCAGGCGAGAGACCGAGCCCTGGGCGTCAGCTAAGAGCGCTGGTCACCTTTTCCCCGGTCCACCACCGGAAGCGACCCAGACCCTAAAAACATCGCTGCCCGTGCTGCGGGTGTTGGGTCAACTGATGAACAGCTACATTGTGGCTGAGGGGCCAGATGGGCTCTATCTTATTGACCAGCATGCCGCCCACGAGCGCATCGTTTTCGAGAAAGTGAAGCAGCAGAGGTCGAGGCGGGAGATTGAGGTTCAGGGTCTTCTTGAGCCGGCGACCCTTGAGGTCAGTCCGAAGCAAAACGAGGTCTTGAAAGCGCACTATCAGGATTTGGCGGAGTTTGGTTTCTCCATTAAGCCTTTTGGTGAGCGGACTTATCTGGTGCGTTCGGTGCCGCGCTGGCTCAATAATAGCGACTGGGCGGGGATGTTAAAGGAGTTATTGGATTCGGGAGAGGACAAAAGCGACTGGGCGGAGAAAATTGCCATCGCCATCGCCTGTCACAGCGGTGCGGTGAGGGCGGGGCAGATGTTAACCGATGATGAGATGCATGAGCTGGTGCGACAACTGGAAAAGGCAGATGTTCCCCACACCTGCCCCCACGGCAGACCGACCATGATTCAGCTCAGCTCGGGGCAGTTGAGACGGGAGTTTGGGCGAGGCTAGTCGATATTTGGGGTAGTCTTCGGTAAATTAGGGAGGCGGGCTTTCCTTCTCTTCCTCTGAAGGCTTCTGAATTAGCTCCCACCTCACCATACCGTCCTCAATCAGTTGGCGGATTTTCCTTTCCTGAGGGGTAAGCTGGCTGGTTTTGCCCGTTTTTATCTCCATGATGACGATTTCCTCAGGCTCGCCTCTGGCTAAGCCGGGGAAAACGATTAAGTCAACGGGGCTGCCGATGAATCGGGCTTCCGTGGGGTCATAATTGAATTCAGGAAGAAAAGGGGCTAGCTGCTCGGTGAACTTGCCGCCCAGCACCGCCCGGCTCTGGGAGATTGCCTCTTTTATGGCTTTTTCCCTCTCTTCCTCCCAGCGTAGCAGCTCTGCCTCCTGCCACTCTTTGAATTTCCTTTCGAATTTCAGTCTGGTGGCGTAATAGACGACGAGAAATCCGAGGATGGCGGCAACCACGATGATTGCTATCAAGGCAGCGACTTCCATCTCAACCTCCCTAGGTCTGAATCAAGAAAGGGCGGGACATAGTGAGTATAACAGAGGGACAAAATTCCTCTCTTCTCTTATTTTTTGCTCTGGATACCGCCAGGTTTGACCAGAGGGATTTTGGCGGCACAGAGAGGACAATCCTCGGGTTTATAGGCTACAGTTGCGGAACGGTGGCAACTGAAAAGGGGTACCCCAAAATCTAGTTTTTGCTCCGAGCGGTCAACCAATACGCCGATGCCGATGATTTTGCCGTCCAGCTTATTGACTGCCGCCATAACTCCACGTATGGAGCCGCCGGTGGTGAGGATATCATCGACGATGAGCACTCGCTCCCCGGAGTCGATTTTGAAGCCCCTGCGGAAGACCCTTTCTGTGCCTTCTTCTTCAGCGAATATGCCGCGGACGCCCAGTTGCCTGGCGACTTCAAAAGCTAGGATAATCCCGCCTGTGGTCGGTCCAGCGACTACCTGGATTTTCTCCTCACGAAAGTGGTCGGCAATCATCCGGCAAAGCTGCTCGGTATAATGGGGATATTGTAGAACTAAAAATTTCTCCCAGTAGACGGGAGAATGCAGCCCGGAGGTTAGCAGGAAATGTCCCTTGAGCAGTGCCCCTGATTTCTGAAAGATTTCCTCGACCTTGCTCGTCAACTTAGCTACCTATTATATATTTATATATCATGATGGTCAATTGCCCGGCCAGTGAGTAATTGGGAACAAGCCCCCATTCTGCTGGTGGCCAGATTGAGAGCCAGACTTTGCCCAGGATGTTTTGCCGTGGCACTACCCAGCCATTATGGGAGTCATCGCTGTTATTGCGGTTATCGCCAAGGACAAAGTAGCTGTTCCTGGGAATTTCTTGCTCTTCGAAGGTGTAGTGGGGAGGGCTCTTGATATAGGGTTCATCAAGCTTGGTGCCGTTAACATAGACGGCGTTATCTTTTATCTCCACGGTGTCATTGGGCAGGGCGATAATGCGCTTGATGAAGTCCCCTTCTCCGTGTTTGGTCGGCTGGAAAACGATGACATCGCCTCTTTCCGGTTCATGGAGGCGATAGGCGACTTTGTTCACCAGTAACCGTTGCCCATTATGAAAGCTGGGCTCCATGCTGATACCGACCACGATAACGGTATCGATGGTAGCCTGGAGCAGGAAAAAGATGCCCAGTGCTAGTATGGCGGTAATGACAATCTCACGAAAAAAAGCTTTCATGCGCTGTTTATTACCAAGTTCAGTCCAATATTATAGCCTATTTGCTCTTGTGTTGCCAGTTTAATTTGGTTTCTCCACCTCCACCCAAAGCCTCTTCCCGTCAGTGGTAAACTCAATAGTTCCCTGTTGGTCAGTGCGGTAGATATTTTCGGCACCTAGCTTCTTTTCTAGCCTGTCCACTACCTCAATATTAGGGTGTCCGAATTTATTATCGGCGCCCACCGAAATAACCGCTAGCCGGGGATTGACTACTGCCAAGAATTCCTGACAGGTAGAGGTATCTGAACCGTGGTGGGCAATTTTGAGCACCGTGCTGTTCAGTTCAGCTCGGCGGGCAATAAGTTCGAACTCCGCTTCCTGTCTGATATCTGCGGTAAGCAGGAAGCTGACCTTGCCGGTGCTCAGGTGTAAGGTTACGCCATTATTGTCGATATCCGACTCGGTACCACTTAGGAGTGTTATTGGTGGGTGGAGCACCGTGATGATAGCCCCGCAGCCGAAAACAATCTGCTGACCAGCCCGGGCGACAGTTTCCCCGATTCTCTTTTCCTTAATAAGTTTGAGCCACTCATCGTATAGGGGTGAATCGGAATCGAGGTTCGGATAGAGCACCTGCCTTACCTGGAAGCGTCGCAGCACTTCTATTAGACCGGCAAGGTGGTCATGGTCGGGGTGGGTCGAGACCACTAATTCAACGGTTCTATCCCAGAAGGGCATCTTTTCGCCCAGCGCCAGGCTTATCGCTTGGGGGCTGGGACCGCCATCAACAAGAATCTGTTGATTCCCTTGCTGAATGAGGATGGCATCACCCTGACCAACGTCAAGGAAGCTGACATGAAGCTCGTCATCAGGCATGGTGGTAGCGGTGATTGAAATCAATATGGACGTTAGCAGCAGGGGTGGAATGACCCATTTCTTGGGTAGTTGGGAGAGGAAGTCAAAGGATTTACTCGCCCCGGACTTTAGCTGAGCGGTGGCTTTAGACATCGTGTTAGTCAACTTTTTCTGGCTTAAGAATACTGCCATTGCCAGAACGAGATAGTAAATCCATATCAGGGCGGGTTCAATTGAGCCTACTTCGATAAACGACAGAGGGGAGGCAGCAAAACCACTGACGATTAATAACAGATACGACAGGAAGAGCCAGGCTAGCCAGCCGATAACTTGGGCGGCGGGTAGGGCAATAAAGCCCAGGACCCCAGCTAATACGCCGGTGATGATAATGCCGGGCAGTGACGGCAAAGCCAGGAAAGTCGCCAGAGGACCAGCGAAGGAAATAATGCCAAAGTAGTAAGCAACTACCGGCCAGACAGCAATGATTGCTGCCATGGTTACACTGAGGCTATCGCTGACCATATTGGCTAGGGCAACTATGGCTCCTTCCTCACCCAGAGAGGCTTTGACTGCTTTTCTTCCCAATAACTGGAGACCGGGGAAAAGGAAGACCAGCCCGGCCATGGCCAGAAAACTCAATTGGAAGGAGGCATCTCCCAGGGTATAGGGGCTGACGCCTACCATTATGGCAGCAGCGAAGGTCAGGGCAGTGATGGCACTGCGCTGTCTGCCCAAAAGCTCAGTGGCGAGGAAAAGGCTTGCCATAATGGCACTCCGAACTACCGGTGGGTGCATGCCGGTGAGCAGGGCATAAAGCCAGATGGTGCCTAGTGTCAGCCAGATGTAAGAGTAGCGCCTGCGCCCAAAAAGCCAGATGCCGAGGCTGAGCATAATGCCGACTACGATGCTGAGATTGAGACCGGATATCGCCAGGAGGTGGGCAGTGCCCGTGCGGATGAAATCAGTCTTGACTGATAGCGGGATGTTGCCCCGGATGCCCAAGATAATCCCTTGAGCCAGTGAAGCCTGTGGCTCAGGCAGCGTCAGGGACAGGGTCTGGGCAAAGCGGTCTCTTAATGAATAGACCCATTCCAGCAGCTTAAAGCCTTTTCCTCTCGCCGTGATTTCTATCTTGGGATAGCGCATGACAGAGCGGATTCCCTGGTGCGCCAGATACTCTTTATAATCAAAATCATCTAATTGGGGAGGAGTTTCCAGCTTCCCGGTTACCTGGAGGATGTCACCATACCGGTATGCAGTATATCTGGGCACAAAGAGCAGCGCTCTACCTTCGACTGTCTGCCACTCTCCGTCCCGCTTGATTTCGGTAGCTCGCAGTTGAAGGTGGATATTTTTATCTCTGACCTCGGGGTCTCGGGATATAAATCCTTTGATTTCGGCATCTTTGCCGTTATAGTAGCCGAGTTTATTTTCGTCATCCATATTCAGACTGGCATAAGAATATGTAACCGCAGCGAAAAAGGTAATGAGGCTGAGACTGCCTAAGATGATTATTTTCTTGTGCTGGCGGAAAAAGAAAAGCAGGGTGAGGGGGGCAAGACCGGTGAAGGTAAGGGCTAAGGGCAGGTTGTATTGCTCCCCAAGAAAGATACCCGCTATCCAGGCACAACTAAGAAAAATGAGCGGCACAGGTTTCCATCCTGAATCTCAGTCGTCCACGGTGATTAGGTGTTTGATATTCTCGAAGGTAGCAGTGCCGATGCCTTCTACATTAGTCAGTTCATTGATGTGGTGGAACCGACCGTTTTGCTGGCGATAGTCGATGATGGCTTGAGCTCTCACTTCGCCGATTCCAGGCAGTGCTTGCAGTAGCCAGGCTTCCGCCCGATTGATGTTGACTTTTTGTGGCAGCTCTGCTTCACCCGTCTTGGGAATGTAGAGTCTAATCTGGTTGAAGTCAGCCTCGGTGGTAGTTCCGCCCGCGGCTTGAATAATATCCTTTATCGCGTCTTCAGTTGTCAAGGGATAAGCACCAGGGTTATTGACGGCGCCATCAATGTACACCTCACCCTGCCATTCCTCAGTGGGGGACATCAAGATTTCTATCGGTCGGTTTGGGAGGTATTTTGACCAGGCTATCAGGCTGCCCACGATAATGACGGCTATCAGAAAAATAATAATCAGTGCCCAGAATCTATTGGCTTTGGTCATGGTAGCCTCCTGCTGCCGACTTATTTCACGTAAAATGGACAAGGTAGCCTATTCAACCTTTAGTTGGTACTTGCGGTAGGTGATTTGGCTGTTCGGCTTCATTAACACTGGCTTAACATTAGGCGCAATTATTTTGACTGCCTCCAGAAATTTTGACGGTTCTTCGGAGCCGGGTGGATAGTGCATGGGGATAACCACATCGGGAGCAACCCATTGAGCAGCCAGTGCAGCTTCTGTGGGATTCATCTCAATGGGACGACCTTCGCTGACGTTGGCAACCCCCACCAGCATTATGTTTGGCTTATGGAGCATGCCGATGAGTCTCAAGTCGCTGAATAGGGAAGTATCGCCCGCATGGTAGATTCTGATGTCATTCTCGGCGGCGACCACGAAGCCGAGGGGCACTCCATAATATGTCTCCGTCTCTGAATCTATCCGGGATATATGTTTGGCTTCCACAGTTTTTATTCTTATCCCCGTTATTTTTCTCTCATCACCGTAGATTGTCGGTATCACCCTCTCCTGGGGAATGCCTTTCTTCAGGGCATACCTGACAACATCAGGCCCGCAGACCAGAACTGCCTTGCTTTCTTTCATTATTTCCATAGTATCCCCGAGGTGGTCAAAGGCACCATGCGTCACCAGTATCAAATCGACATCGTAGAAATAGTCTATGTTTTGCTGACATAACGAATTCTGTTTGATATATGGGTCGAGCAGAATCCTTTTCCCGCTGGCGGTGATTATTTCGAATGCTGATGTCCCAAAGTAAGCTATGGTAACTGTGTCCTCTCTCATTGGACTGATACCTCAGGTGACCGCGAACGCCGACTTTTTTGAACTCTCTCCCTTGATGTTTCCATAGCTTTTTATGGCATTAGGTACCGGTCAGGGCGGCTCGCAGTTCTGCTTCTAATTCGGGAGTGGTTAGAGCAATAATCTGGTCTCCTTCACGGATAACAGTGTTAGCGGCGGGGATGTGAGGCTTGAGGTCTTTCGGGATAACCAGTGCCACTTTGCTTCCTTCTGGCAGCGGAATTTCCTTGATTGATTTGCCAATGGTAGCCGAGCCAGGTGGAATTCTTACTCCGACAATTTCCAGCCCCTGGTCACTCAGGGTCAATAAGTGCGTCAATGGATGTGTAGGCACTTCTTTTTCGATGGCTTCAAGGATGATAGTGGTGGCACTCACGGTGACATCAATTCCCAGTTTCTTGAAGATGGCTTCGTTTTGTGGATTTCTGACCCGGGCAATGGTGCGGGGCACATTGAATTTATACTTGGCTACCTGACAGGCAACTAAATTGTCTTCATCGTCTCCGGTTACCGCTATCAGCATATCAGCTCGTCCGGTGCCGACATCAGCCA
>CAZUSN010000070.1:0-7976 GCA_964623035.1 uncultured Dehalococcoidaceae bacterium
GACTACTCCCGGTAGCGAACTCCGTATTACCACATGCTTTGTGGTCTCCCATTTGGTGGCGCCGACCGCGAGTGACGCTTCTTTGACCTCCTGAGGCACTGTTCTGAATACTTCCTCAGAAATAGAGGTCATTACCGGTATCACCATGATTGCCAGCACAATGCTTCCCGCCAGGACGTTAAAGCCAATGCCGATACCACCCAGAGACAGGGCAAGAACCCCCCAGAGTCCATAGACCACGGACGGTATACCGGCCAGCAAGTCCAGTGCGGGTTTGGCTATGGCGCGGATTCTACCGGGAGCATATTCGGCAAGATACAAGGCACTTAAAAGAGAAAGGGGTAAAGCCATGATGCCAGCTAGGATGGTCACCCATAAAGTACCCATGATAAATGGGTAGAAGCCAAATTGCCCTTGAAAAGGACGCCACAAATCGGAAAAGAGCAGCTCACTCAAAGGCTTGGCTTCCAGAATGAGCCTTGATTTTAGAAAGAGGCCAATGCCGATGAAAAGGATAATGGAAGCAGCGAAAACGGTGGCTGAAAACATCAGCCTGGTTGCCACAAAATCAGCCAATTTCCTGCCCAACATGGTCTTGAACTCCGACGGTTAGTACTTCGATATTAAAAAATCAGCGAAGCTTCTCTAACTCCCTCTGAATCTTCTCCTTGGACAGCGCTATATATCCAGTTTCAGGGGCATATTGCTGACCGTCCGTTAGAATCCACCTCACGAATTCCTTGGTGACCCCCTTGAACTCCCGCAGGGTTACTAAATTCAATTCTCTAGCTGGTGGGGAAGGATAATTTCCAGCAGCTATTGCCCGGGTTATTTCATCCAGGGTCCCGTAAAAATTCTCTTCCGGGTCAATCTTACCGTTTTCGTTGATGTCTATCGGTATAACCAGTATGCCATCAACCTGCTTCCGGCTCTTGGCATCGAAGGCATACCCAATGTTGTTGAAGCCGATGGCAAGTGCATCCTTGGTCACCGCTTCTGCCAGCCCTGGGTCTCCATAAACACCGATGCCGAGCAAGTCCTCCTGCTTCTTATTATCCAAATACTTGGCCCAGGTCTCAGCAGCACCACAGGCATCGCTTCTGGTGTAAATATGAATGTCGGTCATACCAGAAGGATTTGCCTCAGGGAAAATTTGCTTCCAGTCGGTCACCTGACCGGTGACCCAGACGTCAATGAAAGCCTGCCTCTTTATCCCCTTGGTCAAGAGCTCTTCTTTCAGTGGATTGTTCTGGCTTGCCGTGGGAACGACAGCATCAATGACAGAGGCAACATAGAAAGCGCCTTTTTCAATCTCTGCCGGATAGATTTCCCGGCTCACCATCCCGATATCCACCAGACCTCCCAGGGCATCAGCAGCTCCCTTCCCCGCTCCTCCAGCGGAGACATCAATCCTCACCTGAGGGTGGATTTTCTGAAACTCCTCGGCCCACTTGACCATCATAGGATAAAGAGCCCAGGCTCCGGATACGGTGATGGTGCCCTTAAGCCCGGGCTCTGACCCCGTTTCTGAGCGGCAAGCGGAGAGTAACGGCAATGCGGTGAGCAACAGTGCCACCAGTGCTATTAGCGGAACCCGGCATAAGGTTATCAGTTTTCTCATATCATCGTCTCCTTCCGCCCGGAACTCTGGGTAACCAGTCAATAGTTTAATGCTCTCCGGCTTATCTGCCTCCTCTGTCTTTATACTATAAATACTATAGAATTACTAAACAATTACGGCAAAAAAATTAGTGTGTCCGCTCCCATCTCTCCTGAAGTTCTTGAGCCCTCTGGCACATATCAGCTAAGGTCGTCCTCTCCAGCACCTCTACAATAGCCTTCCTCACCTCAGCCATGACCGTTTTTAAAGCACACAGGTTCTCGTTGCGACCACATGGTGTATAGGCTGTCTCACTGACACAGCCAACGGGTGCCAGAGCACCATCGACAATCCTGATTACCTCCGCTACGGTAATCTTCTCCGGCGGCCTGTTGAGAAGATAGCCTCCAGCAACACCACGCCTAGTTTGCAGGATGCCCCGGTTCTTCAGCGGCAAAAGCACCTGCTCCAGAAACTTAACCGACATCTCTTCCTTTTCCGCAATATCCTGAGCTCGAATAACCCTACCCCCATTATTCAAACCAATCTCTATCAGCGCTCTTAAGGCATATTCAGACTTCTTTGTAATCTTCATATAGCTAATTCTCCATAAAGTTTATGGGAATTATAAACTATTTGCTACTGTTTGTCAAGAGGGCGTGGTTTGCCCCAAAAAAGGCTCTGTTTCGCGCTGAGTTTGACGCCCTCCCCGCCGGAGAGATAAACTAGGTCAACTAAATCGAATATCGCAAATGTCGTGCCCAAGTGCGGGGACATACGTGAAAGACAAGATAGAAGGTATCATATTCGATCTGGATGGGGTGCTTGAGTTCCAGGGAAAAGTCTATCTTGGAGCCATTGAGCTCCTCGATTCACTTCGTCGAAAACGGGTCCCTATGCGAATCCTCTCCAACAGCACCCTAAAAAGCAGGAGGTCATGCACGGAAAAACTGAACCAAAAGGGGTTCACCGTTTACGAGCCCGAGGTCATTACCGCTTCTTTTGCCACCGCTCGATATCTGGAGACCCTGAATCCGAGGTCTTGCTGGGTAATGCTGAAAAGGGAAGGACTGGAGGAATTTGCCAATTTCCGGCACGACCCAGATAATCCCGAATACCTTGTCCTCGGGGATTTTCGCGAGGATTTCAATTTTCAGAACCTGAACAAGGCGCTTCGGCTCCTCTGCAAAGGCGCAAAATTGCTCGTCATGATTACCGAAACCGTGGACAATAGTATGGGAGAGCTGGAGCTAACGGTGGGAGCATACGGCAAGATGCTCGAAGACGCTGCCGGTATCAAGGCCACCTATATCGGGAAGCCGAATCGTTACATTTTCGATATCACCCTCAATACCATGGGAAATATGGAGAGAAACAAAATCCTTATGGTGGGAGACAAGCTCAAGACCGACATTCTGGGTGCCAAAAACGTGGGTCTCAAGACGGCGCTGGTAAAAACGGGGGAGTTTCAGGAAAGCGATTTGGCATCTCCGGTTGTTGTCCCGGACTATATCTTCGATTCAGTGTGCCAGGTCGGAAAGCTCTTCCCCTGATAGATAGGGCGTGGCAGCCAGCGAAGACCAATACTTAGCCCTCTCAGGCTGCCACCTTTAGTCGAAGGCTAATAATGGTCTTTCTACTAACTACCCAGCGTGGCTACCATTACCGCTTTTATGGTGTGAACCCTGTTTTCAGCCTCGTCGAATACTATGGATGAGTCCGATTCGAAAATCTCCTCGGTAACTTCCATGCTCTCCAAGCCAAACTTCCGATAGATCTCCTCGCCGACGGTCGTCTCCCGATTGTGAAATGAGGGCAGGCAGTGCATAAACTTCACCTTCGGGTTGCGAGTCATTTTGACCACGCTCTTGTTTACCTGATAAGGTTTTAGAAGCTCAATTCTTTCCTTCCAGACTTCTTCTGGCTCACCCATGGACACCCAAACATCCGTATAAAGAAAATCGCAATCTTTTACCCCCTCTTCCACGTTGTCCGTTAACTTTATACGGGCTCCCGTTTGTTTAGCGATGCCCTCCGCCTTTTGCACCAGCTCTTTCTGCGGCTGCATGTTCTTTGGAGCAACAGAGCGGAAATCCATTCCCATTTTTGCCGTACCGATGAGAAGCTCGTTTCCCATATTAAAGCGGGCATCTCCCAGATAGGCAAGCTTCACCTCATTCAAAGGTTTGGCGGTATGCTCCATTATGGTAAAAATGTCCGCCAGTACCTGGGTAGGATGAAACTCATTGGTGAGACCGTTCCAAACAGGCACATTGGAATACCTGGCCAGTGCCTCTACAATCTCCTGTCCAAATCCGCGGTAGCCAATTCCGTCATACATCCTGCCCAAGACGCGGGCGGTATCTTTCATGGACTCTTTCTTTCCTAGCTGCGAACTGGCTGGGTCCAAATAGGTTACCCTTGCCCCCTGGTCATAGGCGGCGGTTTCAAAAGCACACCTGGTTCTGGTGGATGGCTTTTCAAAAATCAAGACGATATTCTTTCCCACCATTCTCGGCTGCTCGATACCCGCATATCTCGCTCTTTTCAGACCGGCGGTAAGCTCCAGCAGGAATTGAATCTCTTTTGGTGAAAAGTCCAGTAACTTCAAAAAGCTTCTGTTTCTGAGATTACCAGTCATTTTTCCACCCGTACTCTAATTTGTTTCTTTATTCCTTATAAGCGCTCACCATGCCCAGAGCCTCAACACCTACCGCACTGCGGTAAGCGTTGAGACTCTTCTGGCTACAACGGATGACTCGTAGACCAAAGCCTTTTAAGCTTAGCGTATGGTTAGAGCCACTTGTTCGTCAGTGGGCACCTCAAAGTTCACTTCATGCTTGGGCGGGTCTTGTTTCTGAGTTAGCAGGGACACTGGTACCATCACAATGAGAGAGACCACCGGCGGAATTAAGGTATCCAAACCGGCTAACTCTACCGGAATATAAAAGATGCCAAATGCTGGGTTGCCTACCGAAAAGTATAGAACCAATCGAAGGACGGAACCAACAATGACGGCTGCCAGAGCCCCCCAGGCATTTGCCTTTTTCCAGTACATGCCCAGTGTCAGAGGAACCAGGCACCCGGCAAAAACCACATCAAAAGCCAGAACCAGCATCATTCCTGGCTGAGGTTTGACATAGGCTACATAAGCCGAGATTGCCATTACTGGTATAATCATGAGCCGAGCGTACCAAAGAAGCCTTTCGTCCATGACTTTCCAGGCAACCTCTTCCGGAGGTCTTCCCAGTTTTCTGGCTTTCCTCATGCGTAACCATCTCCCAATGTTCCTCTGCCATAAATTCCTAGCAAATACTGAGGCTACGGCTAATGCCCCGCCATTAGCGGTGGATACCCCAGCACCAACAACACCAGCCATAATGAATAGCCCGATAAAGAAAGGAAGAGTAGTCATTGCCATCATTTGCAGAACGGTCCTAGGTTCAGCAACTCCCGGAAAAAGCTTTAAAGCCATCAAACCCAGCAATGAAGCCGCCAGTCCGGCGACGCAGGTAAAGAAGGCTCCATAGTAACAGCCTCTCTGGGCTATTTCAGGAGTCCTAGCGGCAAAGACTCTTTCCATAAAATCAAGGGCAATCACGTCACCAAGAGCCAGTGCAGCAATACCTGCCCAGTTCACCAGTGCCAGATTTTCTATTGATGTTAAGCCACTAAAGTTGATGAAATCAGGCGGAATTGCCTCGGCAAAGTAGCCCCACCCAAAGGTAAGCAGCATCCAGATAGCAGCCGCAACGAATGCTCCAAGGGCAACATAGTCCTGTATCATGTCTGTGGCCGCACATGAGTAAAGCCCACCAAGAAAGGTGTATATCAAGACAATGATACTCATTATGGTAAGTGAGGTGACGAAATTAATGCCAAAAACCATCTGCAGTATGTAGGCGACACCGGCCATGTTGCCTGCAACCAGTATGACAAAACTGAAAGCCATAAGAAGCCCGACGATGATTTCTACGGTGTTGTTAAACCTCCTGAAGTAGTAATCAGGCAAGGTGATTAGGTTCATCCGGTTCAGAGTCTTGGCGTAAAATGCCCCGACGACCAATAGGCACAGAGCCAGCCCAAACGGGAAGACAAATCCATACCAAAACCCGCTGGTATACACACCGGCAGTACTCCCCAGTGTGGAGTTGGCGTCCAATGCTTGGGAAAACAGCATGGTGCCTATCAGGAAAAAGGGCAGCCGCTTACCAGCGATGACAAAGCGCCGTCCACTCCCCCGAACGAAGAAAAACATGCTTGCACCCACGATGGTAAAAAATACGATATATATAATCATACCAATCTGCATACCAGTCATGTGCTTTCCTCCTTTATCTTCTTAGTTTAAAGAAAGGGCACCCATCCTAAAATTTGCAACTCATATGCTTTCCCCCCTTTACTCTCCTGGTTTTTAGTTTAAAGAAGACTCATCCATTCTCAAATTTTCAACCCTGATTACTATGGTCTATCTGGTAATCCGTGTGCCAGTTTTGCCCTCAAGCGCCTTTACGGCAGTCTCGGGGAGAGTTATTATGACTTCCCGCTCCCGTGACGGGTCTGTTTCTTCCAGGAACATTATGGCTGCCCTGATTTTGGGTTCCATGCTTCCCTTGCCGAAGTGCCCTTCTTTAAGAAGCGCCTTGGCTTGGGCGAGGCTCAGATGTTCCAGGGCTTTCTGAGAGGGAGTGGCGAAGTCCCGGTACACATATTCTACCGCGGTGAGGATAAACAGGACATCGGCGTCTATCTCTATAGCTAGACGGGCTGAGGCATAGTCTTTGTCAATCACAGCTTCAACACCGCTCAGGTCACGATTCTCCTCTCTCACCACCGGGATACCACCCCCGCCGACAGCGATGACAATCTCACCAGCATCAAGCATGCTCTTGATAATCCTCGCCTGCTGGATATTCACCGGTATCGGTGAGGGGACTACCCGCCGGTAGCCGCGGGCGCTGTCTTCGATAATCTGCCAACCCTTCTCTCGTCGCAATCGCCCTGCCTCATTGGCACTGTAGAAAGGGCCAATGGGTTTAGTGGGGTTCTTAAAGGCAGGGTCGTTCTTGTCTACTATCACCTGGGTTACCACAGTGGTGATGTTGTGCGGTGCTCCTTTCTGCCTCAGATAGTTAGCCAGGGTGTTCTGAATCATGTAGCCCATGAAGCCCTCAGTGGCTGCCCCGCAGATATCCAGAGGTAATGACGGCACTACATCTTTAGCGGTCTCGCTGGCAAGGAGCAAATTACCCACCTGCGGACCATTGCCGTGGGTAATGACGATGCGGTTTCCGCTTTTGAGCAGGTCCAGCAACTGGTCCGCAGTGCGTTTCAGATTTTCATACTGTTCTTCAGCGCTCCCCTTCTCTTTTGCCCTGAGGATTGAGTTGCCACCGAGAGCGATGACGAAGGTCTTGGTTTTGTTTTTCTCCATAGCCTTTTCTCTTCATCAGAACAGTGCAATCAGAGCATAAGGTTTTAGTATCAGCTTCCGAGCACCTCTTTTACTATCAGCACCCTATAACTAATTCAGCCGGAACTTGCTTTCAAGTCGATAGGCTAAGCAGGCACTTACGGCAAGTTCCGGTTGAACCAAGCAGCACTAGCCTGAACTGTCACGAAGTCTCGGGAAAGAACCCGTTTTACCCGTCACAGATTATTCATTAATAACCCTTAACCTGCTTCGGGAAGTAATCCTCCAATTTGCCCTCTCGATAGATGTCCAGCGTGGTGCAATGCAGGGCGCCACCAAACGGAATCACCTTTTCATACGGAATGGGGATTACCTCAAAGCCGAGCTTATCCAGCTGCTCACAGTATGCCGTCTCGTGCGCCTCCACAAAGACTGTCTTCGGGTCGAGGGAGAAGGTGTTCATCGAAATCCACGACTTACCCTCATACAGCCCGGTCAGGTAAATCTTGTTTTTATGTACGTAGACCGGCCTCGCCGCCGGAATCACCTCCCAGTCGTTTTTCTTCATCAATTCCAAGAACTGGGGAGTGCGCGGCTTCCAGTCGGGGTTGGTGATAGCCAGCCCCGGTCGGAGTGGCATAAAATTCACATCGCTGTGCCACGGATGATAGTTGTCCGGCCGGTCAGGCGACGGCGGCCAGGGAGTATCGTACGCAACATGGTGAACCCGGATACCGAGCGCACCGAACATGCGCTTCAGCCAGTCCATGCCACCCTTGTTCGTCACGCATGAGCACTGATGGAAGATGTCCTTGCCACACCGTATCGCATCGGCGGCATCCCAAAGGGGCTCATGCTCGCTCAACTGGAACGCCCAATCGTACAGTCGCTGTTTCTTTTGTTCATGCGTCCAGACCTTCTCGAAGTCGTAGTAATAGTTCTTGACGTAGGACTCGTCCGTCA
>CAZUSN010000071.1:0-7897 GCA_964623035.1 uncultured Dehalococcoidaceae bacterium
TACCCGAGTCTATCAGGGTCTACACCAGCCCAAGTCTTACTATAAACGTTGGTATCATATAGCGGGCGATGGCTGAGAATAAAGATATTATTCCCGGTTCCCTGCCACTTGGCTAGTGTTCTATCCAGCCAGTCTACTTTGTTCTGGTTCATCAGAGATGCCTTATCTGGAATGCTATCGGCGCCATAATTGTTGGGTGTTCCCCAGAAATCAGGTTGCGCGAAATGCCCACAGAAAACAAACACGCTATTCCCGATTTTCAAGGTATACCATTGTGATGTCTGGTCCAGTATCCGGTAAAAACCCATTTTCCATTTCTTTTCCCCGGCTTCTCCGTAGTCCATTAAGCCATCATGCGAACCACCTGCGGTAGCCCATATTCTATCTACATTGGTACTATTGATGATATCAGAGAAAGCTTTTTTTGCCTGCACGAATTGTGTATCTCTTCCCCGGTTTGCAATATCCCCGAGATGAAAGATATAATCAGGGTTAAAACTTTTAGCACAAGCTACCCAATCCTCGCAATCGTCTTCAGCTCCATTACCTTCTCCTTCTCCACCCCAATGAGTGTCGCTGACCAGCATAAGCAATAGGCGGTTATCCGGATTTATCTGTTTTGGCGTCTGTTTCCCTTCATACGGCTTCTTTTCTCTGTCTCTGAACTCCATGTTTCTGATGAATACCTCTTTATCAGTCGTGATTGTCGTGAATACCTTTACCCACCGTGCCTCAGGCATTTCAGTAAGATTATCCGCGGTATACCAGTTGTCATACCAGGTGCGCATTCCATCCGGGCTATAATATATCCTGTGGCTCAAGGCACTGGCATTTGAAGTATCAACGATAAATTCCTTGTTACTGAAATCCTGTTTACTCCCGAAATCCCAGATACTTACTATCCATCCGTTGCTATCCCTTCTTAATCCTTCGCTATCCTTATACCACTGATAATCTGTTTCCTCGCAATATCGCCAGACATCCCATGCCTGTTCATACTCGACCGGGTCTGTCAGGTTGGCGATGGTATAGGGGAGATTAATCCTGTACACGTCGGTAGTCCCGAAAGTATTTACAGACATATTACATGACCGATTATGACTGACATCCCACGCCTTTAAGTCAAGGTAATCATTCCCCTCTGCCATTTCAAAATATCTGATGCTGGCGAAAGTGCTCTGGAGTTCTTTTACAGGACCTTGAGGCTCTACTACCTCACTCTGGCGTAATTTTACATAAGAAAATGAAAACCATATTATTTCGGCGATGATGAGCATAATAAGAAAGATTTCACAGGCCAGCCTTATCTTCCTGCTTTTCAGCATTCTTTTCCTTCCACGCTAACTTGACACAGTATACCACCTTTGCTAGACTCTAGTTGAGCAAAAGAGTTCTCATTCTTCAGAGAATTCGATTAATCAATTGGCCCCGTGGTGTAGCGGACTAACATGCCACCCTGTCACGGTGGAGATCAGGGGTTCAAATCCCCTCGGGGTCGCATCTTCAATATCTCTAGCCCTGCTCTGCGGATGCTGAGCTATATAGTTCAGTACCAAGCCATGCCTGATAATAAAAGTCCATTCCGACATTTTTGCTTCAGATAATAAGAGACCTCTTGACAAAGGGCGAATTATATCTTATCCTTCTAAAGAAGTATAATTCAGGAGATAAATCTAATCATTCATTTCCTAGTTTAATTTCGGGCATTGTAGCATAATTCAGAACAATTGAAAAGAAAGAGGAGGTATGACTATGAACTTTGCACTCGAAATCCCGGAAACAATGCAATTCCCTTTAGTTGTCAAAATAGCGGTCACTATTGTGTGCATAATTACGGTCGTTATGATAGCGGCATATGACAAGATGCTGGAATTGTTGGGCAGGGCAATCAAAAGCGTTTTTGCACCTTTGACCAGAAGGGGGAAAAAGGGAGCTTAACTATTGATTGTGCCACAAGCACGCCATAGTGCAGAAACAGGATAAAGGGCGAGAAGAAAGTCAATCTCGTCCTTTTTCTTTTTAGGCAGCAAAAACATTGTCCTGTCAGCCAAATACTTTGCTTATTATCTCCCTAAATCTGCTATAATCTCTTTAAAATCTTTAAAATCGAAGGTTATTTGCTCGCATTTCGCATTTTTTTAAAGGAGTTTGTCCGCGGCTTATGGTTGAGCAGAGGAAAAAGCTATATGAATTAAGCACCGGAGGTTCGGTCGCTTCTTTGAGCCCTTTTTCTTCTCCCCTGGGTGAGTACCGGGCGGCTTTCCAGAATCAAGCGCAGCCTTTCCTGGAGCATTACACTTTTGAGGGCAAAAATATTCAAAGACGCCGCCTGACCAGAGGGGCTTTCTGGGATTTAGCCTGTTCGGCAGCTATATATCTCACCGAGCTGGGACTGTCGAAAGGTGACCGTCTCATCCACCTTTTCTCTCACAATAGCCTGCATGATTTAATCTTCAGACTGGCGGCTGTCCTGGTCGGATGTGTCCCTGTTACCGTTAACTGGCAAGCCGATAGTGACGAAACTGTCCTCTACAAGGCAAAGGTGACCAACGCCAAACTAATTATTTACGATAAAGGTTTTGCCCACAGGATAGAAGCGATGAAACCCAAGTTACTGCCTATCCCGCTACTGGAAGCAGAGAAAATTGAGCAATCGCCACCTACGGGCAAGTTAACATCTCCGCCACTCAGTCATGATGATGAGCGAATCATTGTTTTCACCTCAGGCACTACTGGCAAACCAAAGGGAGCCAGCTTACCTCACCGCAGCTACTTGGCCAACAGACTCACTTTTGAGCAGTACTTTGCTGTGTCCGAAAAGACGCAAATAGACATACTGCTGGTAAATCCTTTACACCATGCCAACTCGACGGCGTTTTCTGATTGGGCAATGAGACGCGCCGGAACCAGGGTACATCTGGTGCAGCGTTATTCCACACTATACTGGAAGATACTGGTCGAAGTGGCAGGCAGCAAAGGGGACTTGCTCATCGCCCCGATAGTGTCCCGCCATATTGATTTTCTGGAAAATCTGTCCGCTCAATCAGAGTTACCCGTGGCAGAGGACAAGCTCAGAGAGGCACTCAGTCAAACAGAGTTGATGATAGGCTCGGCGCCAGTTGGCCCAGCTACGGTGAAGCGCGTGCTTAAATTTGCCCATCGTTTGCCCGGGGTTCGCTTTGGCTCAACAGAAACCTGCCTTGAAGTTATGGCAACACCACGGACAATGCCGGAAGATAAACTCCTTGAAGCATTTGAGGCAGGCTGGTCTCACCACTACCAGGGTGAGCCAAAAGTCGGCTATTACATTGGACGAGACCACCCGTCCTTCACCCAAGTCAAAGTGGTAAAGTCGATTGACCCGGCGAGCGACGTTTATTTTCAGCCCTGTGAAATTGGTGAGCCCGGCTACCTGATTACCCGCGGCCCAAACCTCATGAGTCATTACGTGGGCGATGCCAGAGCCACCGCTGAGGTTTTCCGGGAAGGATGGTACACCGGTCTCAGGGATATTGCCTTTGCCCTGAAGAATAAAGAGGACGGTCAATTGGATTACTACTGGATGTCCAGAGATTCGGCGCTCATCATTCGCGGTGGTGCCAATTACGCCTGCGACCAGGTTGCCGCTGAATTATCCAAGGTGCTGACCGAGGATTTCCAATTAAAACCGGAGCAGTTCAAATTGGCTGTGGTCGGTCTGAGAGTAGAAAGCGAACATGAAGATAGCTGCTGTGTTACCATTGACCTCAGCGAAGAAGCAACCGATAGGCAACCACAATTGGAAGCCGACTTTCTAGAAAGAGCCCATAAAAGGGTTCCCAAAGGTGCTCGCCCGGACTATGTTCGATTTGCCAAGATTCCCCTGAGTTTCAAGGGAGAAACACGTTTCCCCGAGTTGAAGCAAGATTTTAAGAAATCGCTAAAGCACAAAGGCTTTGTCATATATGAGTGAAGACCAAGCATAAGATAGCTAGAAGTAAGAGACATAAGGGCAAATTTTAGCGTAAGTCAGCAAAAGTGATTTAACCAAGGACTTTAAGGTAACAATCTAACACTTTTTGGGCAATATTTTCCCAGCTATATTCTTGAGCTTTGAGTCTTCCTTTCTCCCCCATCTGATGCCGCAACGGTTCATCACCCAGCAGAGAGATAATCGCCCGGGCAAGTTGCTCCGCATTTTTGGGTGGCACTAATAACCCCTCCTCACCGTGAGTCAGCACAGTGGCGTAACCTTCGATATTCGAGGCGACGACTGGCTTACCGACCGCCATCGCTTCCAGCAAAACGATGCCAAAACTTTCCCAGCCTGTAGCTGGGCAACAAACGACATCAGCGGTTTTATAATATCGGGGTAAATCACGGTAACTGGCATAGCCGACAAAGATAACATCCTTGAGACCATCCCGCTTTACCCGCTTTTCATACTTATGACGCAATCTGATACCAGGACCAACGATAATAAGTCGAGAATCAGGAATTTGTGGTTTGACCAGCTTATAAGCTTCCAGGAGATAGTCCACTCCTTTTCGCTTCTCCAGACGACCAATAAAGAGGATATTCAATCTGCCATCACTGAACTCTTCAATTGGGGATACCTCAGGGGTGAAGTACACCGTATCCACCCCGTTGGGGATAATGGTATATTCATCGGGAAAGTACTTATTCACATATTTCATAGCTGGCAGGGACACCGCAATCTTGCCATTAAGCTTGTGAAACCACTTCTTTAAGATTAATTTACCAATGGGAGTGCCAAAGCTATACCATGGTTTGCCTCCAGAAGCGTGAAAAGTGCCTACGTTTGGTACATGAGATAAACGGAGGACAGTAGTGCACAGCATAGGCATCAAAGGCTCATGCAGATGAACGATATCAAATTTTTCCCGGTCGAGCACCGCCTTTATTCTGGATGACAGCCAAGGCGATAAGGTAATGCGGGCAATAGAGCCACTGACCGGCAACGGTCTGGGTTTACCGACAGGGATAAAACGTTCTCCAAAGGTAGGAACGGCTTTAGAGGCGGGGGCAATGATTCTAACTTCGTGCCCCAGCCGATTAAACTGGTGCTCCAGACAGGCAATATGATTGCAAACGCCCCCGGGGTAAGCGAAGTCGTAGGGGGAAACTAAGGCTATCTTCATATCATTACCTTATATCATTACCTTCTTATCAATCCTTTCAGCAATGACCTCACTTCGCTCGGAGAATCGAGGGTGAACCTGGCGCTGGTGGCGCCGGGCCTCACTTTAATCGACCAGGCACCTTGAGGCAAGACCTTATAAATGTCCTCATCGGTTAAATCATCCCCAACAGCCAGTATGAAATCCCAATCCCGCTGCGAAATCCACTGCAGGGCGGTTAGACCTTTATTGATATTAGCCCCTTTCACTTCGACAACTTTGCTTCCCTCCAGCACCCGAAGATTGGAATTAGCCGTAAAGTTAAAAAGGTCATTTATTATCTCCCTGATTCGTAGTTCACTTATCTTGGGGGTAGCCTTCCGATAGTGCCAGGCAAGGGAAAAGTCCTTCTCTTCAATCAGTGAGCCGGGGACTCTATCCACCGCCCGTTCCAGAATATGGCGCACCTCCTTTTTCCAGTCGGTAGCCACAGCGACCATCGTTTTCCATGTTTTGCCTTTTTCCCTGGCCCATGCGCCGTGTTCGGCGACTAATCCCACCTTTAAATTGCCGAACCACACTTCAAGAGTGTTTCTATCCCGCCCGCTGGTGAGCACCACTTCCGCTTTGCCGCCTTGAGCGAGCTCATCAAGCAGTTCAAGCAGCTCAGCATCTGGCTTTGCTTCTTCCGGAGTCTTGGCAAACGGAACAAGTGTGCCGTCATAATCCAGCAATAACAACTTTTTCTGGCTCTTCTGGAAATGCTCCACCAGCTTGCCCTTTGCTTCGCTGGTCAATGGCGTGGTCACTATTCTGGCTTGACTTTTCCTGGTTTCAAGCAAGCTATCAATGAAGCCGTTGGCCCACCGTCCCACATCATAATGCTGAATTCGTTTCTGCATGGCTCGGTTACGCGCTATCTGCTCTTTTTCCGGCATCCTCAAGCCTTCTGCCATTGCCTGCACAATTTGCTCTATATCAGTGGGGTTAATGATAAGCGCTTCTCCCAGCTCCCTGACGGCACCCGCCGTCTCGCTGAGAAGCAGAACTCCTTTGCCATCAGCTTTGGTTGCCAGGTATTCCTTAGCTACCAGATTCATACCATCCCGCAGCGGGGTAATCGGGCAAAGGTCAGCCATAGTGTAGAGGGCAATAAGGGAAGGATAAGGCAATGGTTGGTACAGGTACCAGATGGGCATCCAGCCAGTGGTGCCATACTTTCCATTGATAGTGCCTACCATCTCCTCGACCCGCTTTTTTAGCTGGGCATAATGCTCCACCCTGATACGCGATGGTCCAATGACCAAAATGAAAACCACCTTCTCCCGATACTCAGGATACCTTTCCAGGAAGAGGCGGAAAGCTTGCAATCGATTAAGAATGCCTTTGCTGTAATCCAGGCGGTCTACGGAAACGATTACTTTGCGGTCTCCTAGCTTTTCGCGAAAATTTTTTACTTCTGCCTGCACCTCTGGGCTCTGAACAAAACCAGCATAATGTTCATAGTTAATGCTAATGGGGAATGCGTCTGCCTTCACCATACGGTCAGCGGTAGCGATTTGCCCCATAGATATTTCGTAACCGAATAAAGCACGAGTGCTAGTGAGGAAATGCCAGACATAATCATAAGTGTGAAAGCCAATCAGGTCGGCGCCGAGAAGTCCTTCCAGGATTTGCTTCCGCCACGGTAGCAGGCGGTATATTTCATAAGACGGAAAAGGGGTGTGCAGAAAGAAGCCGATGGTTGCCTTGGGTAACCTTTCCCTCAGCAGCTTGGGAAGCAACATGAAGTGATAATCATGTACCCAGATAATGTCATCCTTTTGGGCAATATCAATTACTGAGTCAGCAAAAGCCTGATTAACCCGCTGATAAGCCTGCCATAAATCTGGATTATACTCTACATACTGAGGGAAGTAGTGAAAAAGAGGCCAGATGGTCTGATTGCAGAATCCAAAGTAGAAATCTTCAACATCCTGTGCGGAGAGAAAGACCGGATGGCAGCGTTCCGATGACAGCTTGGCAATAATAGCCTTCTCCTCACCCTTAACTTTTTCCCGTTCGATTCCAGGCCATCCAATCCAAAGGCTGGGTCTGGATTTATAGAATCCGCCGAGGGCGGTTGCCAGACCTCCCAGGCTAGACTGGAAGTGCAGTTTTCCCTCCCTTTTTTCGACATTAAACGGCAAACGATTAGATACGATGAATAGCCTGGACATGACTGCTCTCCCTGCTATCTCCAGCCACCTATTAATAGCACAATCCATTTCATTTGACAATGACAAAATAAATTATGGTGCCATGCCGATGAGCTTTGACAGAGTACGCAGGTGATACCATCTTGTAGAGTGTTTAACAACCCCGTGAGCTATTGGGATGGATGGTCACACGCAGGTCAAAAAGCTCGGCATCAGAGTTTACGTCGTCAACGGCAACTCCTATCAGCTTTGGTAGTGCGCAGACGGCTAGGACAACCGTTTTCCAAGAAGCGCCGGCAGACCGGTAAAGTCTGCAATGACAACTGGCAATTTTTTACTAACGACGGTAGCTCAGTTGGTTGAGTAACATTTACTCAAACTGTTCGATTGTACTCTATCGCACGCATCCCAGACAGTTGGATTGTGTATTTCTTGGCCTAAACAGAGAAACCCCGATATTAATGTGGTCTATATTTTAAGTGGCGCCCAGTATTTCGGCAGCCTTGCTGACGTTTCGTGGCTTGACCCAAAGGACGGCTCCGTAACGCCTTCGTCCAGCGGCGATGGCGTTCATGGCTA
>CAZUSN010000072.1:0-4897 GCA_964623035.1 uncultured Dehalococcoidaceae bacterium
TCGTAGTAGCCCAAGGCAATCAAAACATCTACCTTCTTGCTCTTGGGGATATTCAGCATCGATTTTACTGCCGACTCATCAAACCAGCCAATCCAGCAGGTGCCCAGACCCAGGTCCTCTGCCTCCAAGACAAAATGCTCGCAGGCTATCCCGATATCGATAAGATAGTATTTTGTCCCCCGAAACAAGCCGCCGATTCGAGCTAAGAACTTGGACTTTTCCGAGACCACCACCACGATGACCGGTGCCGTTTTACAAAAAGAGTTTATGGCATAAATGCCTCGGAAAGCCTTTCGGCATAGCTTATTCTTCAGCTTCCGGTCATCGACGATGATGAATTTCCACGGCTGTGAATTGCAGGCAGAAGGTGCCACCCGAGCTGCCTCAAGACACATCAAAATCTTCTCTCGCTCAACCGGCTTATCAAGAAAATTACGAACACTTTTTCTTTGCTTTAAAAGTTCTAATAAGCCCATAATCCAACCACAAAGTAACCATATCTTATCACTGTGTCAGGGTTATGGATAAGTTTTTGAGATTTTCCAGTATCTTTTCAAAATAAACGGCGTTTTCCTTAAGAATACTCTGGTATCCCATAACCAGTTCTGCCATTTCATCCATTGTCTGTTGATTTGCTTCAATTGCAGACAGGTATTCTGCATTCATGAATTCGGCATTCTGGTTAATTACCTTAGCCTGCTCACTGATGACCGCAGCCTGCTTACTTAGCGCTTCATTGATTTGTTCAAAGTTCTGGCTCATGATTTGAATCCTCTCATTATTGAGGTTGATATAATTGGATTGCGCCAGAAACCCGGCGATTAATAGCACTGTTAGCATAATATTCCAAACTAATAATCCTTTATGCATGACTCCCTCCTTACACCACCAGAATTCGACTATCAATTATGGAGGACATTGGGGGGCAATGCCCGTATTTCCTGATGTCGGTTCGACTAAGAATAGCATTATTACCTTCCGTAAAGAAACCTGACTGGTCTTAACCGCTGCCACACTTCATCGCAGGCGGCAAGCTCTTCGCTTGTCAGTTTCAATTCAATAGCTCCCAGGTTCACCTCTAATTGCTCAAGTGAAGAGACACCACAGACAATCGAGGTAATGGTTTTATTGTTCAATATCCCGGCAAGAGCAAACTGAGCCATATTTCTACCATGCTCCTCGGCAACTTGCTTCAGGCGAGCCACGGCTTCAAAATTGATATCTGACCAGTAACGCTCCCGATACATTGGCCCCAGACGCTCCAGGGTAAACCTGCCTTCTGTTGGTAGCTTTTTGGGGTCGTGCTTGCCGGTCAGCAGACCTCCTGCCAGAGGATTATAAACACATACCCCTATTCCTTCACTATCGCATAGGGATAGCAGTTCATACTCGATGTCCCGGGTAAGCAGGTTATAGGGGGGCTGGATACATTCAAATCGGGCTAGATTATAAAGGCTGCTCACCCACAGTGCTTTGCAAAGTTGCCAGGCGCGGAAGTTAGAGCAGGCGATATAGCGCACCTTCCCCTGGTGAACCAGGTCATCCAGAGCGTGCAATGTCTCCTCAATTGGAGTTTTATAGTCTGGTTTATGAGCATAATAGAGGTCAACATAGTCAGTTCCCAGACGGCGCAAGCTTTCTTCTATCCCTTTCATGATATGCTTGCGTGATAATCCGATGTCATTAACACTCGGTCCCGACTGCCATGCTCCAATCTTGGTTGCCAGAACCACGGACTGGCGCTGCCCTTTCAGTGCTTTACCCACAATCTCCTCAGATTTGCCATCAATATATTGGTCAGCAGTATCAATGAAGTTGACACCTTTACTCATGGCGCCTTTAATTATTTTTACCGCCTCAGTCTCGCTCACCTGACCACCGAAGGTCATAGTGCCCAAGCAAATAGGAGATACTTTAAGGCCGGTCTTCCCTAAATTTTTGTATTCCATAATGAACTCCTTTCTGATTAATCAGCCTATTTTAATTATAATTTAATATTAAATTACAAATTATTGCCAAGTTAATGTAGCTAGACTAGCTGCGAAAAGCTGCCGCCACATCAGCGGTATCATAGTAGTGACGATGCCTGACGATTTTACCTCTGCGTATGGTGAACACCATAATCCAATCGTGCTCATAGGTGTGACCGGTCGCTTTCACCGTACCGCGATTCCTCCCCTCGACAACCACCCGGTCACCCTGAGCCGTAAACTCGAATAGGTCCGTTCGTTCAAGCTCCACCTTTTCCAGTAATTCCTGGAAAAAGGCGATAACTTCCTCACGGCTGCGGCGTGGTTTAGCCCAGGAGATTTCTGCCGGGGCGGTTCTGGTTACCGGCGACTGAAAATCCACATTCTCTGCCAGCATTTCGATAGCGGCTAGAACGTTGCCCTGCCCAAACAGAGCAAAATGTTGCTGCACCAATTGCACATTTTCCTGTTCTCTGCTCATTGCTTCCTCCTTCTACCGATTGAGCCTGCCAAAGAAACGGGCTTAAATTTCATTTAATCCACTTAATCTCCATGGAATTCTGCCATCTGATATGCTGGCTGTCAATAGCGCCAATTTAGAGTGTTTAACAACCCCTCTCTCACTTTCACTCCCCCTTCCCTTTGTAAGGGGAAGGGGGCAAGGGGGATAGGTTGCTAAACAATCTCCTAATTCAAGGCGACGCCAATAACGCAAAAAGATGGTAACTTTGCCTCCTTGACGCTCACAGCGCTAACAGTTACAATAACTTAAGTAACGCCGGGGTGGCGGAAATGGCAGACGCAGCGGACTTAAAATCCGCCGGAGCAATCCTTGTGGGTTCGAGTCCCTCCCCCGGCACCAGCAGGGGTTAGTATGCCCTGGTTGATAATAATACTGGGTTATTTTCTTGGCTCTATTCCCACCGCCTATATTGCCGGACATATTTTAAAAGGGGTTGACATCCGGCAGATAGGGGATACCAATATGGGCGCCGCCAATGCCTTTCGCCAGCTTAGTCCCAGGGCAGGGATTGCAGTAGGACTGGTTGACGCGGGGAAAGGCGCCCTAGCCATCCTCATCGCACAGGCAGCAAACATACCTCAAGCGGCTCTTCTATTCACTGGAGTGGCCGCGGTCATCGGTCATAACTGGCCAATCTTCATCGGCTTCCGGGGTGGGCGGGGAGTCAGCACCACCATTGGAGTGCTATTAATGGTGATAACCCAGCCAATGCTTATTGTGTCTGGGCCAGCAGTATTAGCCCTATTTATCAAAAGGAATGTAACTCTAGCTTGTGCCCTTCTCTTTATTCCACTGCCATTGGTGTGCTGGTGGCTGGGAGCAACCGCACCACTTATTACTTATAGCGTGGCACTACCTGGCTTGATAGGCTTCACCCATTTCCTCAGAACCAGGTGGCAGGTAATACATCAAGCTTAAATGCGTTAAAGGGCACGGCAGTTTTGAGATAAGGAGGGTGCTTTCTTTTGACAGGGAGAAACAGGGGTCTGGTTCAGGTCTTTACCGGCAACGGGAAGGGCAAGACTTCTGCTGCACTGGGGGCAGTACTCCGGGCTTCAGGTCACGGTCTGAAAGTCTATATTGTCTTTTTTCTGAAAGGCAAATATCCCTATGGCGAATTTAGCACACTAACCAAGCTGCCTAATGTCGATTTCGCCAGCTTCGGGCTGAGATGCCGTATTGACCCGGAGAACATCGACCCCGAGGAAATAGCGCAGGCAAAAATGGCTTTGTCAGCAGCCCGTAAGGCAACGCTCAGTGGTAAATATGACATGGTAGTGCTGGATGAAGTAAATGTCGCCTTGCATTTCAAGCTGATTGAACTGGAGGAAGTAGTAGGGTTGATTGAGAACAAGCCGACGAATGTGGAGCTCATTCTGACTGGTCGCTATGCCGATGCCAAATTGATTGAACTGGCAGACTTGGTCACGGAAATGGTAAAATTGAAGCACCCATATGATAAAGGAGTAAAGGCGCGAAAAGGGATTGAGTATTAAGGTAAAGGAGACAAAGATTGAAGATTACACTGAGCGTCATCAAGGCTGATATTGGTGGTTACGTTGGGCATTCGGCATCTCACCCTGAGATTCTGGCTAAGGCGAATGAAAGCTTGGCTAAGGCGAAGAAAGAGGGGCTGCTGATTGACTATTATGTCACCAAATGCGGCGATGACCTGCAGCTCATTATGACCCACCAGCAGGGCGAGGAAAATGAAAAAATCCATAAACTGGCCTGGGATACCTTTGTTGCCGGCACTCAGGTGGCGAAAAAGCTAAAGCTATATGGCGCCGGGCAGGACTTGCTTTCCGATGCTTTCTCCGGCAATGTGAAAGGGATGGGACCGGGAGTAGCTGAGATGGAGTTTGAGGAACGGAAATCCGAGCCAGTCATTATCTTCATGGCGGATAAAACCTCAGCAGGAGCCTGGAACATGCCCCTGTATAAGATATTTGCCGACCCATTTAATACTATTGGACTGGTCATTGCGCCCAATATACACTCTGGCTTTGCCTTTGAAGTGCATGACGTCAAAGAACACAAGAAAATAACCTTGAATGCCCCTGAGGAGAGCTACGACCTGCTAATTTTCATTGGCGCCCCTTTAAGATATGCGGTAAAAGCAGTCTATTCCCGGGAAACCAAAGAAATCGCTGCCGTGTCCTCTACTCAGCGCCTGTCTTTAATCGCTGGCCGATATGTGGGTAAGGATGACCCGGTGTGCATCGTCCGTTCTCAATCCCAATTCCCGGCGCTAGGTGAAGTGCTGGAGCCATTTACCTTACCTCATCTGGTTGCGGGCTGGATGCGAGGCTCGCACCACGGTCCTCTGATGCCAGTAGCCATTGAGGATGCTACCCCGTCTCGCTTCGATGGACCGCCGAGGGTGGCTGCGGTTGGCTTTCAG
>CAZUSN010000072.1:4907-5627 GCA_964623035.1 uncultured Dehalococcoidaceae bacterium
TACGGAGGGTAAATTAGTGGGACCACGTGATATGTTCGCTGACAAGGCATTTGACCTGGCACGACAGAAAGCAAATGAAATCGCTGAATACATGCGCCGCCACGGTCCCTTTGAGCCGCACCGCCTGCCTCTGGAGGAGATGGAATATACCACCATGCCTCAGGTGGCGAAGAAATTAGAGGGAAGATTTGTTGACCTTGACTGAGCCAACAGCGAGGTTTATCATTAGAATAAATAATCTATCACCGCATTGAAACGGGGGTGAGACAAATGGGTATCTATGTCATGCTGACAACTTTAACTGATGAGGGAAGGAAAACCGTCAAGTCAAATCCCAAAAGACTCAAAGAGGTCAATAAGGAAGTCGAGGCTATGGGAGTGAAGATACTAGCCCAGTATGCCCTCCTTGGTCCCTACGACTTCATTAACATTCTGGAAGCTCCGGATAATAAGACAGTGACCAAAGTGGCCTTAGAGCTCGGTTCCAGGGGCACCCTGCAAACGATGACCATGGCGGCAATGTCGGTTGACGAGCTTGCCAGGTAAACAGTGAAGCACGATTTGGAGTCCAGTTGCAACCCAAGCTTCTCCTGGCGACAAATAATCAGGCTAAAGTGCGGGAATATAAAAGTTTAATCTCTGACCTTCCCTATAAGTTAGTTACGCTGGCGGAGCTAGGTCTTAATGTTGCCGTGGACGAAGTGGGCGAAAGTCTGGAGG
>CAZUSN010000072.1:5637-7891 GCA_964623035.1 uncultured Dehalococcoidaceae bacterium
TGCCAGATTGAAAGCAACATTCCTGGCTGCCGAGAGCCAGCTACTAACACTGGCTGATGACTCGGGACTGGAAGTTGACGCTTTAGGTGGTGAGCCAGGTCGGCTATCAGCCCGTTATGCTGGTGAAAAAGCTTCAGATAAAGAACGAATCGATTACTTGCTGTTACGCCTGAAGGGTGTGCCCTGGGAGAAGCGGATAGCCCGTTTCCGGTGTGTTATTGCCCTGGCGACACCCGATGGCAAGGTGGAGTTTTGCTCCGGTGAGTGTCGAGGCTTGATAACTTTCACTCCAAAAGGCAAGCATGGTTTTGGCTACGACCCCATCTTCTACCTGACAGAGCTCAATAAGACAATGGCAGAACTGCCTCTGGCGCAGAAGAACCAGGTAAGCCATCGGGGGAAGGCGGCGAGACAGGTATATCAGGCATTGGCGAAGCTAACGGGCAGTAAATAGATTAAATATGGAGTAAGGAAATCAGAGGAGAAAACATTATCGATGACCGGACTTTCTGACTCTTTTCAGCGCCCCATAGATTATCTGCGTATCTCGGTGACTGACCGTTGCAACCTGCGCTGCATCTACTGCATGCCCGCCGAGGGTATCCGCCTGATGGCGCATGAAGATATTCTCAGCTATGAAGAAATCTATACCATCGCTGAAGCTGCTGCTGAGTTAGGGATAAAGAAGGTAAGGATTACTGGTGGTGAACCGCTGGTGAGGCTCGGGTTGTCCAGACTAATCCAGATGCTGGCACAGATAAAAGCCATAGATGACATCTCGCTAACCACAAACGGAATCTTGCTGGCTCGTTACGCAAAAGAGTTGAAGGGAGCTGGTCTACGACGAGTTAACGTCAGCCTTGATACTCTCAAGCCAGAGCGGTTCAAATATATTACCCGCGGCGGCAACCTTGATGATGTACTGAACGGCATTGAAGTCGCCAAGTCGGTGGGACTTAACCCGGTCAAAATTAATTTTGTGGTGATGTCCGGGGTTAATGACGATGAATTGCTCGACTTTGCCGCCAAAACTATTGCCGAGGGATGGCATGTTCGTTTTATTGAACACATGCCTTTTGGCGAAAACACTAATGCTTCGTCCTTTGTTCCGGTTGAGAAAATGAGGCAGAGCCTAGCGGTATTGGGGAAACTAGAGCCTTGCTTATTCAAGGGCAACGGACCAGCCAAATACTTCCGCTTGCCGCAGGCTAATGGCACTATTGGCTTTATCACACCGGTAAGCGAACATTTCTGCTTCCAGTGCAATCGACTTCGTCTCACCGCGGATGGTAAGCTCCGCCTCTGTCTCCTGAGCGAAGCGGAAATCGATTTAAAACAGCCGCTCCGCAGTGGCATATCATCCGCAAAACTAAAGAGACTAATTAAAAAGGCAGCCGCCAGCAAGCCAAGGCAACACCATTTAGCCGAGGGTCATATACCTCAAGGACGTCCTTTTTCACAGGTGGGGGGTTAATGATGAAGAAGCTGACCCATATGGATGAAGCAGGTCGCCCCCGAATGGTAGATATCACTGAGAAGCCTGATACTCACCGTGAGGCAGTTGCCAAAAGCATGGTCAGAATGCAAGCCTCTACCCTTGACCTGATAAAGAAGGGGAAAACAGCCAAAGGGGATGTGCTGGCAGTAGCTCAGCTTGCCGGCATCATGGCTGCCAAGCAGACGCCGAATTTAATACCTCTCTGTCACCCGCTTCTCATCGGCGATGTTAAGATTGAGTTCAACATGGATGAGAAAAACAGTACCATAGAAATCACCACCACCGTGGAGAGCATGGGTAAAACAGGCGTGGAGATGGAGGCACTCACCGCCACCGCGGTTGCGGCTCTAACCATCTACGATATGTGCAAGGCGGTAGACCGGGGCATGAAAATAGAAAATATCCGCCTGGTCAGAAAAAGTGGCGGCAAAAGCGGCACTATAACTCTTGAATAGAATTAATATTTGTTATATACTATTCCACCACCGATAATTTAGGGGGTAATGACCATGAAACTATCGTGTCTTCAGGAAAACTTAAACCGCGGACTCAATATTGTGGGGAGGGCAGTAGCTACCAGAGCCACTCTGCCCATAACCAATAACGTCCTCTTAGCCACCGACCAGTCACGTCTCAAACTCGCTGCTACCAATCTGGAAATGGCGATTACCTGCTGGATTGGTGCCAAGGTAGAGGAAGAGGGAGCCATCACTGTTCCCGCCCGCCTTCTCACCGAGTTTGTCAGCTCATTGCCCA
>CAZUSN010000073.1:0-7591 GCA_964623035.1 uncultured Dehalococcoidaceae bacterium
GTGCTGGTGCCGATGTTTCCAACCGCAACCGAGTGAAAATCCCTTCTTATCTGGTAGAGCAAGCTCTGAGAACGGCTCCCAAAATGATTACTTTTTACAGCAGAGACGGGGAACCTGCCATAGTACTCAATGGAACGACCGGTTCCCATTTTGGGACATTTCCTGACCCACGCGAGATGCGTGACCCGTATACGGGGAAGATGAGGACGTGCTACGTCGAAGACATTGCTGATTTCTCAAGGTTGATTGACGCCCTGCCCAATATAGAATGGACTTATACCGGAGCAGCGAACAATACTTTGCCATCATTTGCTGGCCTTGACGTTAGTGACCGAGTTGCCCTTCTTCAGTTTGTCCTTAACAGCTCAAAACCGATAGTCTGCGAAATTACCAACGTCCAAGCCCTGCGTGAAATGATAGACTTTTGTTGCCTCATTGCTGGCAGTGAAGAACAGTTAAAAAGGAAGCCCTTTTTTGGCGGTTCCTGTGAGCCAGTTACTCCTTTGGTACAGGGAAAAGACGCCATGGAAAAAAGCCTTCTCTGTGCGGAGAAGGGAATCCCGGTTGTTGTTTACAGTATGCCAATGGCTGGAGCTACCACGCCAGCTACCTTTGCCGGATGCTTGGCACTGGCCAGTGCTGAAGTCCTGAGTCAATTAGTTGTCCTGCAACTGAAAAATCCAGGGGCACCGGTTATCTACGGCGGTATACCCAATATTATGGAAATGAAGACCACCATTTTCCCCTATGGTGCTCCGGAATTGAGCCTGATGGTGGCGGCGATGACTGAAATAAGTCATTACTACAAGCTACCTATGTTTGGTACGGCCGGCTGTACTGATGCCTATAACATCGGTGCTCAAATGGGTGCGGAAATAGCCTATCAAATTTTAATGACGGCATTATCTGGAGCTGACCTAGTTCACGATGTCGGTATCTTGTATCACGGCTTGGGGTCAGCCGAGGTCATCGTTTTCTGTGATGAAATTATTGACATGGTTAATGTTTCTATGGGGGGCGTAGAAATCAATGAAGAAACACTCCCCCTTGACCTTATTGAACGGGTTGGACCCAGAGGCACCTATCTTTCTGAAAAGCATACCTTGAAGCATTTCCGCAAATTCTGGGCGCCTACTATCTTTGACCGCAGTAGGGTAAGAGTTGAGGGAGCAAAAGATTGCGAAGATATGTTGAGGGAAAAAACTATCAAAATAATGGAAACACATCAGCCAAAGCCACTACCCGAAGATGTGGTGAAAGAAATACAAAAATTGGAAAAGAACTGGTTAAAACGGATAGGGCTCAAAGAATATCCCAAAAGACCTTAAAGTTGTAATTGAAGGCACCTATAAATTCTTTGGTTAAGGAGGTGATGGGAAATGTGAGGTATCTAAAAGTTTGGTGGTTAAAGTTTTAAAGGAGGTTATCAATGAAAAAGAAAATATTGTTAATTTCGTTGGCGTTTTTGTTAGTCATAGGGTTAGCGGCTATCAGCTGTGCCCCGGCACCAGCACCAGCGCCAGCACCAAAACCAGCCCCAACGGAGAAACCTAGCTATAGGTGGAAGCTTGCTTTCGCCCTTTCACTAGAGCACTATAGCGCTGGTTTAGCTAAGCAATTCGCCGACAGGGTTGCCCAATTGAGCGATGGTCGAATCAAGGTTGACATCTATGGCGGGGGCGTGCTGGGCGACTGGATTGACGTGTTTGAAGAGACCATGATGGGCACCATCGAGATTGAGTGGGCAACTTCTTACAATACCGTCCATGACCCGCGCTTGAACGTTGTCTGGATACCTTATGCGGTGACCAACTGGGAAGAGGTTATGAGAACCTACAGCCCCGGTGGCTTCATCTGGGAGACAGCCGATAAGATGCACCGTGACCTCGGAGTCGTGACGATAAACTCCATTCCAGATGGCTTTATTGGCATGGGCGCCGCCAAGCTTCCACCGAGCCCGGGAAACCCTGACGTTCCTAAGAATATGAAGATCAGGGTCTGGGGCGCCATACCCCCGGAGAAGCTGATGGCGAGATTTGGCTACCTGCCCACAATCATGCCCTGGGCCGAGGTCTTCACCGCCTTGCAGCAGGGTGTTGTGGACGCAATCTATGGTGGCTCGGTCATTTCTACCTATGACACCGTGCGCGATGTCATCAAATACTGGCTGCCTTACCGCGGCAACTACGAGGGTCTCGTCTCAATCATGAACCTCAAGCTGTTCAATAGTTTGTCTGCTGAGGATCAAAACATCGTCCTGACTGCGGCTAAGGAAGCTCAGGATAAGCGGATGGCAGAGGCTGAAGCATCAGAGCAAGAGTTCACCCAGAAGTTCCGTGACTATGGCGTTGAGGTGGTCGAATTTAGCCAGGCAGAGTATGACCACTTCCGCGAGGTCGCTGCGGCTGATGTCTGGCCCGAGCTGTACCCGCTCATCGGTAAGGCCCTTATGGATAAAGCCGTTGCCGCTGTTGGGGGCGGATAGCCTATTGTTTAGAGAGTGCACGGGATATCAGAGTGGATATCCCGTGCACTTGGCAAACTTAAAGCATATTTCCGCGAGAAAGGTGCTGCTTTGCAAAGAGTAGCTAGGATAATTTGGGAGATGCCACTCAGCGTACAGCGGGTGGTCATGGTCACGCTAGCTGTATTCTTGAGCTTTCTGGTCGTTATTGAGGTAGCCGTGCGCTATTACGTGCACCAGCCTATTTTGTGGGTGGAAGAACTGGCTATATTTCTGGTGTTTTGGTTTTACTTTACCGGCGGTGTTTACGCTACTTATAAGCGCAGCCACATCACTGGCGGTATATTGCACCTGTTTCTCAGAAATAAACCCAGGGTTTTAGTTAGTTTCCGCATAGCAGCCGCACTGCTTAGTCTCGGTCTTTGCTGTTTATGCATCGTTTTGAGCTATTCGCTTTTCACCTACAGCTTGAAAATGAATCTCCGAACAATTCACCTGTTCCTTCCTGTAGCTTACGCTCGATTGTCTCTGCTTATTACCTTTCCCCTGATGTCCTTTTACTTTCTGGTTGATTTAATCGGTTCCATTCGTAACCTAGTTCGCGGCGTGTATACAACTACTGCAACCGGGAGTACGCCATAGATGCTTATCATCGGTCTTTTTCTCGGCTTGTTAATTGTCTTATTCTTGTCAGGTGTCCCCATCGCTTTTTCTTTTGCTCTGGTAGTGGTGCTCATGTCCAGCATTCTCGGCTATGACCTCGGTTTCATGTTACCCTTTGCCTTTGAGCGTCTGAGCTCCTTAATTATCCTGTCTATTCCCCTCTTTATTATCGGTGGCCTGATAATGGAAAAGGGAAACATAACGGGACCCTTAGTCGACTTTGCCAACAGTGTAGTAGGCAGGGTTAGGGGAGGTTTGGGAGCTGCTGGTACCATTGCCGATGCCATATTTGGTGCTGTTTCCGGTAGTGCCGCGGCGGCTATTGCCTGCATCGGCACTATTATGATTCCACGTCTGGTGGAGGAAGGCTATCCGCGTGGTTATGCTTGCTCTCTTATGGCGGCAGCCGCCGGCCTTGCTCTTCTTATCCCGCCTAGCTTCTCCATGATCATCTATGGCTGGCTCACTAATACTTCAATTACGGCTTGCTTTTTAGCCGGAGCGTTTCCCGGTGTTCTTCTGACCTTAATTCTCATTATTATTAACTGGTATATGGTTGGGCGGTATCCCACGGTGAAAAAACCCTCCGCCTGGCCTGGCATCAAACGAGCAAGCCAGGAAATAGGCAGAACCGGCTGGCGTGCTCTGCCGGCGCTGTTCATGCCTGTCCTTATTTTGGGTACCATTTATGGTGGTGTTGCTACCCCAACCGAAGCCGCCGCGGTAGCGGCTGTTTATGCCATTCCGGTGGGCTTTCTTATTTACCGAGGGCTAACTCTCAGAACCTTTGCTAGCGCCATGATTGAGGCCAGCACCAGTATCGGTGCCATTATGGTGATGCTTTTCTTTGCCATGATTTTTAGCCGCATGCTGGTGATGGAGAACGTGCCCCAGGAAATTGCCAAATTCATGACCGGCATTTCAGAGAATAAATATATTATGTTGCTCATGATTAATGCCTTTCTGTTTTTGGTGGGGATGTTTATCGAGGACATCAGCGGGATGACTATTTGCGCACCCCTTCTCTTCCCCGTCGCCAAACTGATAGGCATCAGTCCGGTGCACTTTGCTGCCATTATCACCGCCAATTTGACCATGGGATTAATGACTCCCCCAATGGCACCGCTAGTTTTTCTGGGGCAAATGATCGGTAAAACCACCTTTCCCGATATGATTAAGACTTCACTCCTGTTCGTCTTCTTAGGATATGTGCCGGTAGTTCTCATCACCACCTACTGGGCTCCTATAGCCGAGTGGCTCCCGGTGGCTGTCCTCGGTCCAAAGGTTTTAATACCAGCCTATTGAAGAGAACTTAGGCGATAAGCAACACCGTATCAGTTAAAGCCGTAATTCTAGCTTCTCAGACTGCGCATATTTTGGGTATGCACGTGTTCACCCGGGAAGATGTCCTTGGTTGCCTCGCCAATAACCATCCCGTATTTGAGTACCTTTTCGCCCCGCTTGATATTCTTCAAAGCAAACTTGTGTAGAAATTTGATGTCATTCTTGATTAACAGCTCGGTCTCCTTATCGCCAACCTTCACGGTTATTTTCTCCCCGGCTTTAATGTTCCTAGTAGCAGTTGCCACACTGTCCTGTTCGCTGATGACTACGGCACTGACTCTGCTTTCCAATTCTTTTCTCCCCCTGGCTTAGAGAACTACCGTCCGGCGCCAGACCTGACAGAGGTTCTCCCCAAGTTCCTCCGCTTTCGGCTTCCTGCCGCTAGCAACTTCAAGTATCATACGGTAGATTCGCTCTCCTACTTCTGCAATAGTCTCTTTTCCTTCCAAAATTGTGCCGGCATTGATATCGGTATTGTCCTTCATTCTTTCGTAAGCCGGAGTATTGGAGATGACCTTAATTACTGGCACGATGGCAATACCAAAAGGTGTACCCAAGCCAGTAGTAAAGACAATAATCTGGCAACCTCCGGCAACCATACCGGTAATAGAGGGAGCATCATAGCTTGGCGAGTCCATCAGGATGGGACCTTTCACGGTGGGAATCTGACCGTATCCCACCACTGCCACGATGGGTCGGGAGCCTATCTTTCGCATGCACCCCAGAGACTTCTCTTCCAGAGTGGTCAGTCCGGCTTCGCGGTTGCCCTGATTCGGCTCGCCGGTACTTAAATCAGCACCGTACATCCTGACATGGTCTTCGAAGCGTTTCACTGTCTGCAGAATCTCCTTCCCTACCCTCCCACTCGCCGCCTTCTGTGCCATCGCCTTCTCAGCACCGATGCATTCCACCACTTCACCAATAATGGCACTGCCTCCCTCATCCACAATCTTGTCCACCGCCACTCCCAGAGCGGTGTTAGCGGTCAGTCCCGAAGCCGGGTCAGAACCACCACATTTAAGCCCAACCAGCAAATCTGCCACCGAAGCCAGCCCAGGTTTCAGGGTAGCTGCCTCCTTCACCAGTTGCTGAGCCAGGTTGATACCTTGCTCGACAGCTTTTAGGGTGCCGCCCGCTTTCTGGATGTCAAGATACCTCACCGGCCTGCCAAATTTTTCAATCCGAGCCGCTGCCTGTTCGGCAGTAATCGCTTCACATCCCAGCCCGACCACCAGAATAGCACCAACATTGGGATTGCCCGCTAGATTCACCACGGTATCGGCAAAAAGCTTAATATCCTGTGCCAGAAGCCCGCAGCCACTGTCAATGGGTAGCGTAACCGTACCGGGAACAGAACCGCATATCTTCTGGGTGACGCTGCTACTGCAAGCCACAGTGGGCAATAGCAGTACATGGTTTCTGAACCCCACCCTGCCATCTGGTCGGCGGTAACCCCTTATTTTCGTAAGGCGCCTCCTAACGATTATATTCATCATATAATATCAAATAGTGCAGAGAAATGTAAGCATAAGAGTTACCAGGCAGACTTCGCTTTCCTGGTTGTTTCCGAGAAAATTCACATGTTTTATCTTTTTCATTTAATTCTAGTTAAGCTTTTGACCATGAAGTCGGCTTCAGCAGCAAGATAAGTACAAGACCTATCGCGCTAATGACAGCGCAAATCAAGTAAGCTCTGTAGTAGCTTCCGGTAACGTCAAAAATGTAACCCGCTACAACAGAGCCGATGGCACTACCTCCGTCACCTCCAATGCTCGCCGTTAATCCCAGAATGGCACCCAGTGACCTTAGCCCAAACAGCTCGGCTAGCATAGGGGAAACCAAAGCAGAAATGCCACCATAACCAAAACCAAAGATAATGGCAAACAAGAATAGCCCCCACAGCTCTTCGGCTACCAGTAAGCTAAACAAAGAAGTTGAAAGAGCGCAAAAGCAGATAACAAGAGCCGGTTTGTTCCCGATTCTGTCGCAAACAGCCCCCATCACCACCCTGCCAATAATACCACCTCCCCCGACTAAAGCCAAAACAAGAGCCGCGTTAGCCGGTGAGACTCCCAGACCGATGGAGTGGGGGACGATGTGTACTAGAACGGCTCCCAGGCTTACGCCGAAAAAGAGAACTGCCACATCAAGCATCCAGAACTGACGGGTGCGCACTACCTCGGAGAGAGAAAAATCAGTTGGGCTCGTTTTTCTGTCTTCCAACTCGTTCACGCCATATGGCAGTTGCCCAATTTCATCTGGGTCACGCCTCAGAAACTGGGCAGCAGATACAACCGCTATCAAGACAGTTACTCCGGTCACAATATAGGCAGTGCGCCACCCATAGACAGAGATGAGCCAGTTAGCAAACGGCGGCATAACAAGTGTACCCACACTCAGGCCGGAAACCGCAATGCCGGTCATCATACCCCTTCTCTTGACAAACCACCTGGCTACCGTAGAGGCTGGAGGCACAAAGGAAGTGCTCATTCCGACTCCGATTATTACGCCATAATACAGGTATAGTTGCCAGGCAGTCTCAATCCGTGACATCAGCAAGCAGCCGGTCCCTAATAGGAGTCCGCCAACGGTCAAAACCACCCTCGGTCCGAACCTATCACTGAGTCTCCCGGCGATAACGGCAAAAAGAGCGAGAAACACAACAGAGAGCGAAAAAGCTCCGGAAGTCATTGCCTTCGTCCAGCCAAAGTCAGCTAACAAAGCGTTGAAGTAAACGCCAAAGGCATACAGAGTTCCCCACATCACAGCCAAGATAACGAAAACAACACAAACTATGACATACCCGTAGAAAATTCGTGGCTTACGACTTGGCAGTTGATTAACATACATGATAATTGACCCGCTATCAGTGAGCTGGAGCAATCCTCAAACTCGCCTGTAGTCGGATATCATTATAACACGACGAACTCCAATTCGTTTTATATATGGTCAAGCCCTTAGCGCGACTGGGCAAGCATCTTCGCTGGTGACGAGGTGCTGACCGCCTTTTTCATTTCCTCGAGGGTAGGGCACAGCCTGCCAAAATAGCTAGCAGCACAGTCGAAACCAAATACAGCACCCCCAACCTGCAGATATTGTTTCTCATCTTCACTTCCAACT
>CAZUSN010000074.1:0-7521 GCA_964623035.1 uncultured Dehalococcoidaceae bacterium
GAGTTGATGTCTTCAAAGGTTGCTAGGGGCCTGGACATAGTCGGTACCGGCGATATGGGCATCGGCAATACCACCGCTAGCAGTGCTATCTGTGCGGTTCTTATGGGCAAGCCGGCGGCTGAGGTTACTGGCCGCGGCACCGGACTAACCGACGAGCAGCTCGAACATAAGATAGCCGTAATTGGGCGGGCTCTTTCCCTAAACCGCCCGGAACCCGCGCAGCCTCTGGATGTGCTGGCTAAAGTGGGTGGCTTTGAGATTGGGGGTCTGGTTGGGGTGATGCTCGGGGCGGCAGTGAGGCGCATTCCGATAGTCATTGATGGCTTTATCTCTGGGGCAGCGGCGCTGGTGGCTACTGCCCTGGCGCCGAGGCTAAAGGATTACCTCATCGCTGCCCATCTTTCCGCTGAGTCAGGTCATCGGATACTGCTGGAATACCTCGGGCTGAAACCGCTGCTTGATTTGAGGATGCGCTTGGGTGAGGGCACTGGTGCGGCATTGGGCATATTTCTGGCGGAGACTGCCGCCCGGATTCTAGCCGGGATGGCTACTTTTGCTGAGGCGGGCGTCTCGGAAGGAGATGAAGCAACCATTGGGTAGGTTTTTAGCTGCGTTGCGGTTCCTGACCATTATCTCAATACCCTGGTGGCGTGAAGTCGAGCCAGAGGAGTTAGGGCGCTCTGCTGGCTACTTCCCTGTAATCGGTCTCATCATCGGGCTTATCTTAGTTGGTTTGAACTGGCTATTCGGACTTATTCTGCCTTCCGTGGTGGTTAATGCCCTGTTACTTGTCTTTATGGTGGTAATCAGCGGGGCGTTACACCTCGATGGCTTTGCCGATACCTGCGATGGCATTGCAGGGCACAGGACAGTTGAAGAGAGATGGGAGGTCATGCGTGATAGCCGGGTGGGAGGTTTTGGTCTCATCGGGGTCGTTTTGCTGCTGCTGGTGAAATATGTCTCGCTGAACAGTGTTCCGGAACCTTCGCTGGTGATGACTTTAGTGCTGATGTCGGTAATGAGTCGATGGGCAATGACCTATGCTATGTTCTTTTATCCCTATGCCCGACCGTCAGGCTTGGGGAAGGCATTTAAGCAGGGGACTACGTGGCTAAGATTCACCATGGCAACGATTATCGCTGTCGCCGTGGCAGCGATTTTAGCTCAATTAATCGGGCTGGCGCTGATGTTTTTTATCTGGGTGATGACCCTGGTTATGGCTGTCTATTTTAAGGGTAAGTTTTCCGGACTGACCGGTGATAACTATGGTGCCATCAATGAAGTGGCTGAGGTCGGTGTGCTTATTTTTGTTAATCTGCTCGTCAAGCTGGGGCTAATTTAAATAGGAGGTAGATATGAATCAGGTTTTTGTTTCATGGAGCGGAGGCAAGGACTCCTGTCTTGCCTGTTACCGGGCGATAGCCGGCGGATTGAAAGTTCGTTATTTAGCCAATATGGTCACTGAGGATGGGACGCGCTCACGCACTCATGGACTGTCTGTCCAGGTGCTCCAGGCACAGTCGCAGGCAATTGGCATTCCTCTGGTGCAGCGGCGGACTACCTGGAACGGTTATGAAGCTGAATTCAAAAAGATGCTCCGTGCTTTCAAGCAGGAGGGGATTGAGGGAGGCATCTTTGGTGATATTGATATTGCAGGGCACCGGGAGTGGGTGGAAAGGGTCTGTGGGGAGGAGAATATCACGCCACACTTGCCGCTGTGGGGGGAAGAGCAGGGAGAAATACTGAGGGACTTCATCGCTTCGGGATTTAAGGCAATCGTGGTGGCTACCAAGGCGGATGTACTTGGCGAAGAGTGGCTGGGACGCAGGATAGACCTGGATTTTATTGACCAGCTATCTGAGCTAAAAAAGACTAAGGACATTACCTTATGCGGTGAGGCAGGAGAGTACCATACCATAGTCGTTGATGGTCCTTTGTTTCAGAAGAGGATGGAAATCGGTGAAACCAGGAAAGTCTTGAGAGACAAACACTGGTTTCTGGAGATTTTGAGCACAGACTTAAGAGCCAAATAGAAAATAAGAGAGACGGAGCCTCTCTTATATAACTATCCCTCTTATTAATGGAGGGGGATAAAGGGGGGAGGATTAACTAAAGTTGAAGAACATCTTAATTCTTGGTGGTGCCCGCAGTGGCAAGAGCCATTATGCACAGGAGCTTGCCCTGAAATCACCTCAACCGGTGCTCTTTGTGGCTACCGCTGAGGCTGGTGATGAAGAAATGAGACAGCGCATTGAGGAACATCGAAAGGCAAGGCCTGCCACCTGGAGCACTCTTGAATCCACCACCCATATCGGTCGTCAGATTCGGCAAAAAGCGGGTAAAGCGCAGACTGTCATCGTGGATTGCATTACCCTCCTGATTAATAACATTTTCCTGAAGCATAGTAACTCTGCTGGTGAGCTGATTGATGTCCCCCTTATTGAGAAAGAGGTTATGGCTGAGGTCGGCGAGCTGCTTGATTGTATGAAACAGGTCAAGGTCAGCTTCATTATTGTCAGCAACGAGGTTGGCCTCGGGCTGGTGCCAGCAAATAAAACGGGCAGGCTATATCGTGATTTGCTGGGCAAGGTTAACCAGATACTGGCGCAGCAGGTTGATGAGATTTATTTAATGGTTGCGGGCTTGCCTTTGCCGTTAAAACCAATCAAGCCATAATGACCTGAGCCAGGTCACTCTCATTTTCGCAGGATGCGTTAGAGGTTCTCGAATATGCCAGCATTCTCCATGATAAGGGAAGCGCAGTTTCTGATTCCTGTTTACCGTTTTGTTTGCCCCTCGGAGCTTAGTATGGGGCTTCCTGCAAATACATCTGAATGGGGTCAGCGTGATTTATGGTCTCTGTCTTGGTTAAGGTCCCGGAGGCGATATCGGTAACCAGAGCGTACAGTCTTTCCCCGGCTTCTTCAATGCTTTCTTTTCCCTCTATCACGGTGCCACAATAGAAATCAATGCTCTCCTTAGCCGCCTCGTTCGCTCTGTGATTGGCTGTCGTCCAGACCAGAGGGCTAATCACAGCCGGGGAGGGTGATAATAAGGTATCCCCAAGCATGCCACTGCCTCCCATCTGGTAGAAAAGCAGTGTAGCGCCAGCCGCAGCATATCCCGGGAAAATGCTCAATTGAGTCATCCAGTTATCAACAAAGTATAAACCTTTGCTTTGAGGAATTTCCCCGTATTTCAGCACGCCCTGAATTGGTTGAGTACCAGCTTTGGCTATGGCGCCCAGGGACTTCTCCTCCAGCGTGGTGATGCCGCCAGCAATATTTGCCGGGATGGGATTGATGGTTCTTATATCTTCGCCACAATTCTTAGCTTGTTCCTCAATGGCGTATACCGCCTCAAGCAACTTGGCAGCAACTTCTTTGTTTACGGTGCGCTTAGCCAAAATATGTTCGGCGCCGATAACCTCAGTTGTCTCGCCAAAAAGAGCCGTGCCGCCCGCAGCGACCACCTTATCAAAAAGATAGCCAAGTACCGGGTTTCCAGCCAATCCAGAGGTGGTATCAGAGCGACCACATTTGACGGCAATGGAGAGATGGCTATCATCCACCAGCTCACGACGTGCCCTGGAGGCATCCTGCACCATCTGCCTGGCTACTATAATCCCTCTCTGTATCACCTGGAGGTTATCCGGGAAGTCCTTTGAACTTATATGCTCTACAGGCTTCCCGGTTTCAGCTATTCGGCTGGTTATGAGTTCCGGCATTAGTTCCGGGTAACCAAAACCATGACTGACATCATGAACAATAACACCAGCCACATTCGGGTTTCTCCCCAATCCGATAAGCACCCGGGCGATTGTTTCCCGGTCTTTCTTCGTTCGTCCGCTGCCCACATCAGCGGTGATGATTGTCTTTGTCCCGGAAACAAAATCGCAAATTTTAGTTGAGATTAGACCTCCGGGGATGACCAGCACGTAGTTACGTATTCCAACTGAACCATCAGGTCTCACATATCCTAGGAAACTCATAGTTACCTCCTGTTACTAAATTTAAGATAAATTATCTAGCTGAGCTTCCTTTTATTGCTTCCCTGCCTGTTTTGAGAGCTTCGATATTCAATTTAACTCTGTCTGAGGTGAAGCTTGATTTTATTTCTTCCTCTATCTCTGTTTCCGCAATAGGTAATAAATCAAGTCCTACTAAAGCCCCAAGCATTATAACATTGGCCACTATCGGTGTTCCAAGTTTTAACCCCATATTGGTTGCATCCAGGAACCACGCCGATTCAGAGAGCTGAATGATGGCTTCTCTTAGAGCAGCAAAGTCAGGATACCGCTCCTTTCGGGAAAGGACTGATACCGGGAATAGGGGATTAAAATTCGTTATGGTAACCACTTTCGGATTTCCATATTTGACCAGCATTCTAAGGGTTTCCAAAGGCTCAAGGCTGAGGATGATATGAGCTTTGCCTTCTGGTATAAGGGGACCGAAGAGCATCTTTTTCGATATCCGCATATTGCTCATCACTGCCCCACCCCTCTGGGCCACACCAAGGGTCTCACCTATGGCGACAAGGTAGCCTTTTCTTAGCAGCGACTGACCAATAAGACGGGAAAGCAAGAGATTTCCCTGTCCGCCCACCCCACTGATAACCAGATTCAAAGGGTCGGCACGAATAACCATTATGCTATCTCCTCTCTGACAATTGCTCCAAACGGGCAGATGTCAACGCAAACTCCGCAAGCTGAACAAACTGCTTTGCTGATTTGTACTTTTCCGGTTTCAACGTCCCACGGTAGTGCCGGACACTTAAATGTCTTGGTGCAGAAGCCGCAATCCTCGCCACGACATTTCTCAGTATCAACCCATACTTTATAAGGGTACTTTCTTTCCTCTCTCATCCTTACCAGTTCACATTTGCGTCGCATGACCATCACTTTAACCCCGTCTTCCTTTAAGAGCTGGCGTAGTTTGTCGGTGGTGCCTTTTATATCGAATGGGTCAGTTATCACTACCTTGCATCCCAGACTCTGACAGAGCTGTGCTAGGTCGATGGCAGGAGCCGCGTTTCCCACAGCATCGAAAGTTGTCCCGGGGTGCGATTGGAAGCCGGTCATTGCCGTAGCGTTATTGTCAAGCACGACCATCACCATGTTGGACTTATTGTGTATGGCGTTGAGAAGAGCCGGGATAGAAGCATGGTAGAAGGTCGAGTCACCGCAGACCGCGATAACTGGCTGTTCCGAGCCAAACTGGTTGAGGTGACCGAAGCCGGTGGCTAATCCCGCTCCAGAACCCATGGCATGCAATGCTTTCGTCAGTTTATCTCCAGCCGGAAAGACGTCCAGGGTATAGCATCCTATATCGCCGGTTAAGAAACCGTCTCGGCCGTCCTTCTGTAGTGCCTTTTTGATAGACCAGAAGCTCGCCCGGTGCGGACATCCCGCACACCAGGTGACACCACGGTCAATAAGCAGCTTTGCCGCGACATCACCAGCTTTTTGGTTGTAATCTATCTCTTTACTGATATACTCTATTTCAAAAAGTGTGGCAAGAGCCTTTAGCACGAGGTCCGGTCTCAACTCTCCTATCTTTGGCAGATGTCCTGAGTCTTTGCCGTAGACTTCCAGACCCTTGGCTAGTTTTGTTGATTCGAAAGCTGTCTTCTTAACAAAAGTTTCCAGAAATGGGTCGACTTCTTCAACAATTAGAACCCGGCTGGTCCGGGACAGGTGCTCTTCTACCAACCGTCTGGGAAATGGCCAGATTGTTCCCAATTTCAAAAGGCCAACCGATTTAGCTAAATTGAGTGATTTTATGGCTTCTAAGGAGTAGCGGCTGCCAACGCCACTACTGATAATAATCAACTTCGGATTTTCCGCACCCTGATACCAATTGAAGCTTGATTCCTCAAAAACATTCTCCACTTTAGCCAGTCTTTCCAGAACAGCTATGTGGTGGAGTCTCGCCAGATAAGGTGAAATACATTGTGAGGTATCAAAGTACGCTTTTCTTTTCATCTTCGGTATCGGGCCCAATGTGACCGGGGCGCTCGAGAGTGAAATACGGGTTGAGGTCCTTATTAGAAAGAAGCCGTTGAACTTCTCGGAAAGCTCAACAGCCCATTTTGTCATCTCCTTGGCTTCCTCAGGGCTTTCCGGTTCCAGCAGAGGAATACCTTCAGAACTGGCGAACCAGCGTGAATCAGCTTCATCACCACTGGAATGTCCCTCAGGGTCATCACAGACCACAATGACAAGCCCACCGCTATTCTTACCCAGACCTGAGTAATTTAAGTGAGCCAGAAAGTCCAGCGCCACATTTATGCCGGCTGTTTTCATGGCAGAGAATGCCCGCAGTCCTGCAAAGGAAGCCGCCGCGGCGGCTTCCGTGGCTACTTTCTCATTGGTCGACCACTCCACGTATATCCCGGCTTCTTTGGCAACTCTGGCTAGACTTTCCACTATCTCCGAGGAGGGAGTTCCCGGATAGCCCGTTACAAACTGTACTCCTGCTTCTAAAGCACCTCTAGCAATTGCCTCGTTGCCCATCAACAATTGGCGAGCGCCAGGAGCTTCTTGAGCAAGACTTGGCATACTGACACCTCCAATGCTATTTTTGTCACTTGGTTCTGATTTTACCACATTGATTCGCCTGAAAATCAAGACAGGGGGTAATCTCAGAGTAAAAACTTTTGGGTGCTCTTTACAATATAAAATATGATGAGGGAGGCTCACATTGCAGAGTCTCCCTCATGACTGACAAAGGCTTGATGGGCACAATTACCTTGCCCGCAGGTTCACCCGCACATCAGGGGCTTACTTAATTTGTAGAGGCCAAGAAGCCTGAAGCTCGTCTTTCTCCTCCTCAAGTTTACCATTCTTATTGAAGTCTATCCACGCTATCACAGAGTACACAGTATTGGTAGTAACCCATGACGGTATCTCTTCACTAATATAGAAAGCACCATAATCGTTAACTGTTTCAGTAGCCCATTGGCGCGTATTTCCACCGATGGTAATGATTACTTTGCGGTCGGGAGGAAAGTTAGCACCGAGTATATATACTAATTGACCACGAGATGCTCGCCAGACTGCGTTGTAAAAGTACGTAGGCTCATATCCAACCTCTTTAACATAGGTGAAGCCGGGCAAACTATCTTCCGGGTCGTCGTATTGTCCTTTGGTAACTTCATTGATGGTAGTTGCTTGACGTTCAATACCAATGATTAATTGCCTTACTGAGCCAGGAGTACCCTGTGGCCCTGCTGGTCCCTCCGGTCCCTTCGGCCCCTCCGGTCCCGCTGGTCCCTTCGGCCCCTCCGGTCCCTTTGGTCCCTCTGGTCCTTTTGGCCCTGCTGGCCCCTGTGGTCCTGCTGGTCCCTGTGGCCCAGTTGGTCCTTGTGGTCCCGCCAGTCCCTGTGCCCCAGCCGGTCCTTGTGGCCCGGTACATCCTAGTAAACTGGCAATTATTATCAAAATAAAACCTGCCATCAGTATCGAAAATAATTTGTTTCCTCTGTTTAGCTTATACATCTCGCTTTCCTCCTGATAATAGC
>CAZUSN010000075.1:0-7338 GCA_964623035.1 uncultured Dehalococcoidaceae bacterium
CCCTTGGGAAGAGGACAGGGAAGAGATTCCAGAGAGGGGACGAAGTCCTCTCTTACTTACACCCCCCTTCCCTTATAAAGGGAAGGGGGCAAGGGGGATAGGTTGCTAAGTAATCTCAAAAACCCTCATTTGGCGATACGGCTCATCTGTGGTAAAATAGAACTTGTTCCAAGGAAGAGCATATTATGCTTAATGTAAGTATACTTACCGTTAGTGATAAGGGAGCGCGGGGTCAGCGCATTGATGTAAGTGGCAAGACAATCAGGGATATCTTCTCCTCTTTAGACAGCCAGGTGATTAAGTATGAGATTGTTCCCGATGAGATGGAGATTATCAGCCAGAAGCTAGCTGAGTGGGCTGATGAAGGTACTATGGACGTTATCATCACCACCGGCGGCACCGGATTGAGCCAACGTGATGTTACCCCGGAAGCAACCCTGGCTATCGTGGACAAGGTGGTGCCTGGTTTTGCCGAAGCGATGAGAATAAAATCTCTGAACAAAACACCCATGGCCATGCTGAGCCGGGCCACGGCTGGAGTCAGGGGGAAGTGTCTAATCATCAACCTGCCTGGCAGCCCCAAGGCAGTCAGGGAGTGCCTTGAAGTGATACTGCCGGCGATTCCCCACGCCACCGAGATTATTAAAGGAGTGGTAACCGAGCATTCTTAAAAGATGCCGGGGTTAGCCGATGCGTATTGATGTTTTGACATTATTTCCTCAGATGTTCGAAGCCCCGTTTAGCTTCGGTATTTTTAAACGGGCGATTGACCATAAGCTCATCAGTATCAACGTGCATAACATTAGAGACTATACTCATGATAGACATCACACCGTTGATGATTATCCTTACGGGGGTGGTCCCGGGATGATACTCAAACCTGAGCCTATCTTTGAGGCTGTGGAAGCAATAAAAGAGGAAATCAGCACTAAAGAGGGGGTCACTGAAGTACCAATAGTTCTGCTCACTCCTCAGGGGCGTCTCTTTTCCCAGCAAGTTGCCCAAGAGCTATCTCGACATAGTCATCTGCTCCTGATTTGTGGTCACTATGAGGGAGTTGACGAACGAGTGCGGGAGCACCTGGTTACCGATGAGCTCAGCATCGGTGATTATGTGCTTACCGGTGGTGAACTCCCTGCACTGATAGTCATCGATACCGTGGTCAGGCTATTGCCTGGGGTTCTTGGCTCAGAAGCTTCACCACTCGATGAGTCCCACACCAGCGGACTCTTAGAATACCCCCAATATACCCGCCCGGCAGCCTACCGTGGCTGGGCAGTGCCTGAGGTCTTACTCTCCGGAAACCATGCTCAAATTGCCCAGTGGCGCCGTGAGCAGGTTATCCAGCGCACTCTGGAGCGCCGCCCGGAACTATTAGACAAGACTGCTCTATGTTGGGAAGAAAAGCAATTAGTCGAACGCTTAAAATCTTTGATACCATCTCCACCCAGTTTGGATAAGGAGTCTGTAGAATGAATGTAGAATCATTAATTAAGGTCAAACCAAACCCCAATATTTCTGACATTGCCCCCGGTGACACGGTGAAAGTCAGTCTCAAGGTTGTTGAAGGTGGCAAGGAACGCACTCAGACATTTCAGGGCGTGGTTATTAAATTGCAGCGCGGCGGAACTGGCGCCAGCTTTACGGTAAGACGCATTGCTTATGGGGTCGGTGTTGAGCGCACTTTCCCGCTTTATTCACCACGTATTGATAAAGTGGAAATCATCCGCCATGGAAAAGTGCGCCGGGCCAAGCTCTACTATCTAAGGGGTCGCAGCGGCAGGGCAGCGCGCATCAAGGAAAGACGGGTAGACAGCGAAAAGATGCTGGTCCAGGCTGAAATGGAACCAGAACCAGTATCAGCCGAAGAGGAGCTTGTTCCGGAAGAGCCAGTGCAGGAAGAACCGGAAGCAGCACAAGCTCAAGAAGAGCCAGTTCAGAAAGAACCGGAAGCAACCAAAGCGCCAGAAAAACCAGAAAAGAAGCCGGAATAATTACCGGCTGGTACCACCGCATAAGATTACCACTCAGCCTAACGCTGGGCGAAGTTGGAAAGAGAAAAGCGACCGGAGTACAGAATGAGATATGCCGAGGTCAGTGTCAATTCGCCGGTAGCCCAGCGCCGAGCCTTCAGCTATGCTATACCCTCTGGTTTAGACCTTGAGGTAGGACAAGCGGTATGGGTTCCCTTTGGCGACAAAGTTCTGCAAGGCATCGTCTTGGAATTAAGCCCCTACCCTGCCGTAGAGGAAACCAGAGAGATAATTGGTCTTATTGAGCCCCGTCCACTTTTATCCCCGGCTCAGGTAAGACTAGCTCGCTGGATAAGCGAATATTATTTATCTTCCCTTTTTGACGCCGTGGCTTTGTTCTTACCACCCGGGTTTGAGCGAAAAGCGCTCACCTTTATCTCCACAACCCCTAATCCTGACGCCAGTGCCCTGTCCTCACTTCCCCCGGCACAGATGCAGGTCTACGAACTAGTCCGAAAGCAGGGGAATATTAGCGTCAAGGAGCTGGAGAAGAGGCTAGGCAAGAAGAAAGCCCAGACTGCTATCTCCCAGCTGGCAAGGCGGGGGCTCACCATCAAAAAATACGAACTGGAACCAATTAAGATTAAGCCCAAAAAAATGCCCTACCTTAAGCTAAATGTCGCTGCCAGCCAAGCCCGGGAAGTAGCCAGCGAGTTGCGAAAGCAGAGAGCTAGCAAACAGGCAGCCCTCCTCGACTTCCTAGCTCAGCAGTCTGAACCAGTGCCTTGGACGGAAGCCAGACAACAGAGCAGAGTCGATAAATCAGTGGCGGACACTTTAGTCCGTAAAGGCCTAATCACCAGCCAACTGATTGAAGTAAAGCGTGAGCCGATTTCATATCGGGGTATTACGCTATCCTCACCATTAAAACTGACCGCAGCCCAGGAAGCTGCCTTCAAGGCAACTAAAGAGGCACTACATGGAGGCAAGGAGCGGTCAAAGGTTTTCCTGCTTCACGGAGTGACCGCCAGCGGTAAGACCGAGATTTACCTGCAGGCACTGGCTGAGGCGGTAAAGCTAGGCAAAAGAAGCATCGTCCTAGCCCCCGTAATTGCCCTCACCCCACAGACCATAGAGCGAATTGCCTCACGCTTTCCTCATAAAGTAGCTGTCCTGCATAGCCAGCTCTCTCCGGGAGAGCAGTTCGACGAGTGGCAGAGAATAAAAGATGGTGAATTCGATGTCGTTATTGGTCCGAGGAGTGCGCTTTTTGCTCCACAACCTGACCTTGGGCTTATTGTGATTGATGAAGAGCAGGAATGGACCTACAAACAAGAGGACAAATCACCCCGCTACCACGCCCGGGATGTCGCCCTAAAGCTGGCGGAATTGAGTGGAGCGGTGGTTATTCTGGGTAGTGCCACCCCGGACGTGATAACTTATCACCACGCCCAAAGGGGAGATTATCACTTGCTGCCACTTCCGGAGCGAGTTGTGCCTATGGAGAAATCACCCTTGCCCCAGGTTGAGGTGGTCGACATGAGAGAGGAACTCAAAGCAGGAAATCGAAGCATCTTCAGCCGTTCTTTAGCCCGGTCTATCACCAAAGCGGTAAACAGTGGGGAGCAGGTGATTTTATTCCTGAACCGAAGAGGAGGGGCTACTTTTGTCCAGTGCCGCAGGTGTGGTTTTGTGCTCCGCTGCCGTCGTTGCGAAGTTCCCCTCACCCAGCATTTTGCCGAGGGTGCCCTGGTCTGCCATCAATGTAACTACAGGATGCCAGTGCCGCAGACTTGCCCCCGTTGTTCCAGCCGCCAGATAAAATTCTTAGGTATCGGCACTCAGAAGCTGGAGCAAGAAGCCGGCTCTGCTTTACCACGCGCCCGGATGCTGCGCTGGGACAGCGATATGACCAAACGCAGGGAATCACACGAGGAAATACTGAGCAAGTTCCGCGCCCACCAGGCTGATATTCTCATCGGCACCCAGATGGTAGCCAAGGGCTTGGACTTACCAAGAGTTACCCTAGTGGGAGTAGTTAGCGCTGATATCAGCCTGAATCTGCCTGATTTCCGCGCTGGAGAGAGGACTTTTCAGCTTTTAAGCCAGGTGGCGGGGAGAGCGGGGCGGGGTCCCCTAGGTGGACAGGTCATCATCCAGACCTTTTCTCCAGAGCATTACGCCATCCAGGCAGCAGCGAAACATGATTATGCCTCCTTCTACGAGAAGGAAATTGACTATAGACGGCAACTGCATAATCCGCCCTTCGCTCAACTGGCGCTGCTGACTTACAGCCATACCAACGATGTCCTCTGCCAGAGGGAAGCAGCCAGAGTGAAAGACCAGCTTGCTAGCGCAAGAGATGCCAAAGGAATCGCTGACCTTGGTATAATTGGTCCGGCGCCGGCGTTTATTCACCGGCTGCGGGGCAGGTTCCGTTGGCAGCTCATACTTCGCGGCAGCCAGCTTTCCGCCTTTCTCTCACCAATCCCCTTTCCACAGGGGTGGACCATAGATATTGACCCGGTGAGCCTGCTTTAGTAAACTTTATACAAATTGTGCCCTAAAAGACTATTTCAAGGAGGTTTATGGCAGTCTTTCCAATTCTCACTTTCCCTGACCCGGTACTGAAACAGAAGGCAAAACGGGTCAGGACGATAGACCGCTCTATAAAGAAGCTTATAAGTGATATGATTGAGACCCTGCATGCGGAACCCGGGCGAGTCGGGTTAGCCGCACCACAGATAGGTGTCCCCCTGCGCGTCATCGTCATCGGCTTACCTGAGGAAAAGGACATCGTTTTAATCAATCCGGAGATAGTGCGGCGGAAAGGTGAACGCTTGATTGACGAGGGCTGCCTCAGTGTCCCCGGCTACTTCGGACAGATTAAGCGTGCTGAATCAGTTACCGTGAAAGGGCGTGACCAGAACGGGAAGGAAATAAGAATTAGAGCGGAGGGGCTATTGGCGCAAGCTCTTGAGCACGAGATAGACCACCTCAATGGAGCTCTTTATCTCGACCATCTGGAAAGTCTGGACCAGTTACGCAAGATTGAGCCAGAGGAAATTCAAATGTAAAATGACTGCCTTTTGGCTATCTGCTCCTGCCCTCTAAACCTGCCTCATTTCCCCGACATATTTGAGCCAGTGAATTGTGCTACGATATGCTGATACCGTTCCGTGACAGCTGGCTCTATTTTCCTGTCAGTAATCCCTTCTTCATCAAGGTAAAAAAGGTCATCAAGTCCATAGTTGGGGAAAGCTTTCTTCGCCCCAATAATAAACTTATGGTTAATGCTGCGCTTACCCTCACGTACCCGGTAAACCTGGCTTACTGATAAGCCCATGGCTTGAGCCAGCTCGGATAAGTTCCGAAAGTTACTGTTGCCTAAGTCAAAAATTCTGGTCTTGATAATCATAAGCCAAGTTATTATCTATGACATTTGGCAAATATTATAGCTCTAATAGTGACATTTGTCAAGAGGGCAAATAGTTGACAGTTAGGAGAAGGGGGCATAAAATAGCTGATTGCAATTGATAAAGCTAAAATAGGAAAGAGGGGGTAACCGGAGATGGAAGACAAAGAAACACTTGAACAAATAACACCATTACTGCGTGGAGACAAGGTGCTCCGCGTCCGCAGGCGCAGGCCGCGTCGAAGGCTGCGCATCACTCCGGACATCCCGGGACTTTTTAGATTTCTTAAGCAAGCGAGCACCGAAACACCCTTAATACCATTGCTGTTAGCCCTTCTTGTACTCTGGCTGCTATCATCTTGGGGTATTTATTTCGCAGAGCGGGAACTAAATGGACAAATAAATTCCTATGGTTATGCATTATGGTGGGCCTTGGCTGCTATGCAAACGCAAGGTGCTAATAGTCCGGGACCAATTACTGCGCTTGGGGTAACAATTGGTTCAATTTGGTCACTGGTCAGTACAATTGCCTTTTTTGGCGTGATAACCACTACCCTTTATGCCTATTTCATACTCCCAAAGCGGCGGCCCTCCCGGGAAATCGTAGGTGCACTCCAATATAATCTGGAACAATTTGAAAACTTATCTATTGACGAGCTAGAGGTGCTCAGAGACACTACAGTACGGCTTGTAGATGCCCAGATAAAGGGTCTCAAACAAAAGTCGTCAGGCCGCTAACCTGCGCACCAAGAGGCCAAGAGGAACTCAGTTAAATTAAAAAATAAATAACCTACCAAAAACATATTGTAGATTTTGGCAAAGAGGATTATAATAACCCCTGTATCAAAGACTGTAGAAAGCTATGGAGTTTCGTAAAATACTTGTGCCAGTAGCTGGCACCGAAGCTGACGATGAGGCGATGAAGCTAGCCTGCCGACTCGCCAAGAAAGATAAGGGTAAAATCTGGTCGGTTTATGTCATCACCATAAAGCGAGCCCTGCCGCTGGATGCTGAAATTGAGCCTGAAATTCGGAAAGCGGAAGACATATTAGACCACATAGAGATGATTGCCGAGGAAGAAGACTATAAGGTGGAGACTGATGTCCTTCAAGCCCGTGAGGCAGGTCCAGCGATTATTGATGAAGCAGTGGAGCGAGAAGTTGACCTAATCGTGATAGGCATTAAGTACAAGAGGCGCTTCGGGCAATTCAGCCTGGGCAATGTGCTACCTTATGTCTTGAAGAATTCACCATGTCCGGTGATATTGTATCATCTGTAGAAATTTATTGGGGTTGAGTATGAAAATAATCATTATGGGTTGTGGTAGGGTCGGCGCTCAACTAGCTACGTTACTGGATGCCGATGGACACAAGGTTACCATTCTGGACGTTGATGCTAACAGTTTGCGAAGATTACCTCCCACCTTTGGCGGCACGGCACTGCTGGGCAATGGCATTGATGCTGAGGTGCTGAAAAGGGCTGATATTGAGGAAGCCGATGTCTTCGTGGCGGTAACTCAGGGGGACAACCGCAATGTTATGGCAGCTCAAATTGCCAAGCACATCTTCAAAGTGCCCCGTGTAATCTGCCGCATCTATGACCCTTTGCGCCAGGAGTTATACGACACTTTAGGCATCGAAGCTTTCAGCCCAACAACGATATTCGCCCAACTGGTAAGAGAAAAGATAGAGAGTTGAAGGGAAAATGTACATCATAATTGTCGGTGGTGGCAGGGTTGGTTATTATCTCGCCAAAGCCCTGCTGGATGAGGGGCACGAAGTACTTATCATCGAAAAGAATGCCCGATTTTGCGAGATTATTAATGAGGAAATGGGCAGCGTCTGTGTCCCAGGTGATGGCTGTGAGGCAGCTACTCTGGCTGATGTCGGCACCGGGCGAGCTGATATGCTGATAGCGGTAACCGGAGACGATGAAGACAATTTAGTTGCC
>CAZUSN010000076.1:0-7336 GCA_964623035.1 uncultured Dehalococcoidaceae bacterium
CATTGCGCTGTATTTAGTCTACTCTTTGTGCAATTATTTCTCAAGAGGGGTGTTTGAGATTGTTTACCAACCTATCCCCCTTGCCCCCTTCCCTTGGTAAGGGAAGGGGGAGAGTAAGAAAGAGAGGCGTAGCCTCTCTTAGACACCCCTGAAAAAGATAAGGGAAGTTAAGAGGGGCATAAGCCCCTCTTCTTTAATTAACCCCCTCTCCTTGCCAAGGAGAGGGGGCAGGGGGTGGGGTTGCCATATAATTCTAAGGGCTTAAGGCAGACGATGTGATATAATGGCATAATTAGGAGGGCAGAATTTGCTCTACGTGCTACATGGTGAGGATGATTACTCCCTTCATCAGGCGCTCGAGGGGATAAAAAGAGGCATTGGAGACCAGACCGCCTTAGCCACTAACACCTCTGTTTTTGACGGGCAACAGGTAACCGTAGACCAGCTAAGAACCGTCTGTGAGGCGGTGCCTTTCCTGGCAGATAAGCGCTTGGTCATCATTCACGGACTGCTGGAGCGCTTTGAACCTAAGGCAAAATCCGGGCGGCAGAAAAAGACCGCCAGTATGTCCGCCCGGCAGGATGAGTATAAGTCATTAGGCGAATATCTGGGCAGACTACCGGAGAGCACCGTATTGGTTTTAATCGATGGCAAAGTACAGAGCAAAAATCCTCTGTTCCGTGAACTTGCCGCTAAAGCTAAGGTGATGTCTTTTCCACTTCTGAAAGAGACTAAGCTGCACCAGTGGATACAAAAGCGTGTGGGGGAAAAGGGTGGTAGCATATCTCCTCAGGCGGTGGACTTGCTGGCTAGATTTGTTGGGGGCAATCTTTGGATTATGACCAGTGAAATTGATAAGCTGGCTCTCTTCACTTTAGGTCGCCGTATTGAGGAGGAAGATATTAAACGGATAGTCAGCTATGCTCAAGAAGCCAACGTCTTTGCCATGGTTGACGCTATCCTTGAGTTTAAAGCTGGAGTGGCTGAGCAACTGCTACAACAGTTGCTGCAACAGGGAGCAACCCCGGCTTATCTTCTGGTTATGCTCTCACGGCAGGTTCGCACGATAGTCCGGGTAAAGGACTTGGAAAGTCAGAAAAAATCAGAGGCGGAGATTCAGAATAAACTGGATTTAGCTTCGGATTTTGCACTACGGAAAGCGTTGGAACAGGCAAAGAGGTTTTCCTTGTCGCGTCTGAAGGAGGTCTATCATAAACTTCTGGCAACTGACCTGTCCATTAAGACAGGGAGGCTGGACCCGGAGCTTGCCCTCAATATCCTGATTGCCGAGCTCTGCCAGCAGCCGAAGCGATAATCTTCATTGACAGCTAAAATCTCTTACCTTAAAATCATTGGTAAATACTCAGGCTGTTTAGTAACCTATCCCCCTGACCCCCTTCCCTTGATAAGGGAAGGGGGAGTAGAAGTGAGAGGGGGGTTTGCCCCTCTCTAAAAACTCTTCCCCCTCTCCAAGAATGGAGAGGGGACAATAGGGGGTGAGGTTGATAAACAACCTTGTAAATACGGCTCTTTAATGGAGAATAATAAGTGACCAGTGATGAAGTCAGAGATGCCTATTTAAAATTCTTTGCGGGAAAAGGGCATGACATTATTCCCAGCTCTTCCCTTATCCCTCACGGCGACCCTACTCTGCTTTTCACCAGCGCTGGCATGGTGCAGTTCAAGGATTACTACTTGGGTAAGCTAGTCCCCTCTAACCCCCGTCTGGCATCCTGCCAGAAATGTTTTCGCACCACTGATATTGAGTCGGTCGGCGACCCCAGCCATCTCACTTTCTTTGAAATGCTGGGCAACTTCAGCATCGGCGATTATTTCAAGAAAGAAGCCATCAGCTGGGCCTGGGAGTTTTGTACTCAGCGTTTAAAACTTGACCCGGAGCGCCTGTGGGCAACCATCTATCTTGACGATGACGAGTCTTTCCAGTACTGGCGGGAAGCCGGTGTTCCTGAGAAGAGAATATTGAGATTTGGGGAGAAGGATAACTTCTGGGGTCCGGCTGGTACCTCCGGTCCCTGTGGACCCTGTAGCGAAATCCATTACGATTTTGGGGAGAAGGTTGGCTGTGGCAAGCCTTCCTGTCGGCCCAACTGCGGTTGCGCTCGTTTTTCTGAAATCTGGAATCTGGTATTCACCCAGTATGACCAGGATGAAAAGGGGCGGCGCACGCCACTGCCCAGACCCAATATCGATACCGGTATGGGGTTGGAGAGAACGGTGGCGGCGGTAACCGGTAAAACCTCGGTCTACGATACAGAACTGTTCATCCCGCTGATAAAGTGCGTTTCCAGCCTGTCAGGGAAAAAGTATGGCGTTGACGAGGAGGCTGACATTGCTATGAGGGTGATTGCCGAGCACGGTCGTGGCGTAGCTTTCCTTATCGCTGATGGCGTGATTCCCAGCAACGAGGGGAGGGGATATGTGTTGCGTCGCCTGTTGCGCCGGGCAGCGCTTTTCGGTCGTCGGCTGGGACTGGAGAAGCCGTTCATCGCCGAGATGGCAAAGATAACCGTTGAACATATGGGGCATGTTTATCCGGAGATAGTGCAGCGACAGGATTTCATTACTAGACTGATTGAGCTTGAGGAAACACGGTTCAGTGGCACTTTAAGTGCTGGGCTGGAATTGCTCGATGGTATACTGGTGGAACTCTCCAGCAAGAGTGAAACGGAAATCTCGGGCAAGCAAGCCTTCAAACTTTATGATACTTATGGTTTTCCGGTTGAGCTGACTAAAGAGATTGCCCATGGGCGGGGCATTTCCGTGGATTTAGACGGTTTTGAGCGGGAGATGGAGAAGCAGCGGGAGAGAGCAAGGAAAGTAAGCGTTTCTAAGGAGTTGACCTTAATTTGGAAAGTACATGCTGTTGTAGCTACCCCCTTCGTTGGCTATCATGACCTCAAGCATAAGTCGGTGATTATCGACCTGGTTGTTGATGGCAAAGCCGCAGATACAGTACAAAAGGGGCGAAAGGCAAGCCTGATTCTGGAGACCACCCCGTTCTACGGTGAGATGGGCGGGCAGGTGGGTGATGCTGGTCAGATACGCGGTGCCTCAGGGGTGTTCGCTGTCACCAATACGGTCAGGGTGCCGCCGGATATCATTGTCCATCAGGGACAGGTGGCTGAGGGCAGTTTCGCAGTTGGAGATGAAGTTGAAGCTGAGGTGGACGGGGAACGGCGACTTGATATTGCCCGCAATCACACGGCAACTCATCTACTTCAGTTTGCGCTGCGCCAGGTTCTGGGCCAGCATGTCCAGCAGCGAGGTTCACTGGTGGCTCCCAACCAGTTTCGCTTTGATTTTTCTCACCTGACTGCCATGCTCAAAGAGGAGATAGAGGCAGTGCAACACATGGTCAATGAAAAAATCCTTCAGAACCTGCCGGTATATGATGAGGAAGTACCTTATAAAAAGGCGATAGAGGAAGGCGCCATCGCCCTCTTTGATGAGAAGTATGGGGATGTGGTTCGGGTGCTGAAAATTGGCAAGCCGCCGCTCAGCGCTGAGTTGTGCGGTGGCACTCACGTTGCCTCAACCGGAGAAATAGGATTCTTTCAAATTGTCAGTGAGAGCAGTATTGGTGCCGGGCTGCGACGTATTGAAGCCATGACCGGCCGGGGGGCGGAGGCATTTATCAAACAACGATTTGCCAGTCTGGAGCATATTGCCAGGTCACTGCATACGTTGCCGGATGAAATCGAGTCTAAGGTTTCCGCTATCGCTAGTGAGTTTGAGCTGGAGCGCCGCCAGCGACTGGCTCTGGAGAAAGAACTGGCCAGGCTCAGAACCGAATCTTTACTAGCTCAGGCGGAAGAGATAAAAGGGGTAAAGGTGTTAATCGCCAGGGTCCCTTCCACTCGACTTGAAATCATGCGGGAAATGGCTGACTTCATCCGTGATAAGCTTAAGAGCGTCATCGTGGTTCTGGGCACGGTTTATGAGGATAAGCCTGCTTTTCTGGCAGCGGTAACTTCAGATTTAGTGGCTAAAGGCTATGACGCTGGAAAGATAGTGAGGGAGGTGGCAAAGGCGACCGGTGGTGGTGGCGGTGGCAAGCCGAACTTGGCTCAGGCGGGCGGTAAAGATAAAGAAAAGCTAGATGAAGCTCTTCGTCTGGCAAAAAGTCTGATTTGAGCCCTGATGCCAATTTCACGCAGTTTGATGGGATGGTTTGGGGCGTTTAAGAGGGGACGAAGTCTCCTCTTCCAATCTCCTTCCCCCTCTCCTTCGAAGGAGAGGGGGATTAAAGGGGTGAGGTTGTTAATGAATCTCAGAAGGTCTTGGTAAAATAATGCGTGTTTTAGGGCTCGATATCGGTGATAAGAGGGTTGGGGTGGCGCTCAGTGACCCTCAGGGCATACTGGCTAGCCCGCTGACTATTATCGACCGTATTGATGACCAGGCGGATATGGAAGCTATCCTTGCTATTATTAAGCAGAATGAGGTCAGGCGGATTATTGTCGGTCTGCCGCTATCCATGGATGGCAGCCTTGGCGAGCAGGCGAAGAAGGTAAAAGCCTTCGCCCAGAAGCTAAGCGACCACACTGAAGTTCCTATTGAATTCAGGGATGAGCGCCTGACCACAGTTTCCGCGCAGCGCTTGATGCGTGACCTGAGAAAGACCAGAAAAGCCAGGGATGATGCTGTGGCGGCGGCACTTATTTTGCAGAGTTATCTTGACGAAGTATCTTCTTAGAAAGTTGACAAAATTCTTTGTCTGGTTTATAATTGTTTCGACAAAGTAATATTTAAAAACATGACGCCATTTGATAATTATTTTAATGTGATTGAAGCCAGTCGCCGTCTTAAGATTCATCCGGAGACAGTGAAACGGCTGTGTCGGCAGGGAGATTTACCGGCGTCTAAGATTCATAATACCTGGTTAATCAGGAGGGATGTTCTGGATAATTTTGCTGGGACTTACATTCCCAGGCGTGGCGCAAGAAGAAAATTAATAAAATAGAAGGAGAATTGCTTATTATCAATGACAGTTGTGAGTTATACTAAATAATGGGAGGCAGTATGAGATACACAAAAATTTTGCGGATTTGTAGTACGCTTATGCTCCTGTCCTTGTTATTAATGACGGTGCCGGTAACGCCCGCTTATGCGGCGGCATCTATCGATATCACTCCGGAGGAGGGCATTATTGGTACCAAGGTTACCGTTACTGGGGAAGGTTTCAACCAAAGTACCAGTGAGACTGATAAATATGCGGTTGTCTTCTTCTCCAGTGAGAAAGCCACTACCTCTGACGATATTGATAGCGATGTCACCACTTATGAGAAAGTGAAGGACGCTATCTGGCTTGATGAGAATGGCGAGTTTGAGATAACCTTCACGGTTCCTGTGGAAATGAATGATGGTGACGATGATAAAGATGTAACCGGCGGTACTAACTATATCTATGTATGTCATTACTTAAGCATGAGCCCTCCGACACTGTCACCTCGGATAAGAGCGATTGCCGAATTTACCGTGCTTGCTGGCGAGATTGAGATTGACCCTAGCAAGGGTCCGGCGGGCACGGAGGTGGAGATTACCGGTACTGATTTTAGTACCAAGGAGGATATCACCGTTAAATATGATGGTGCTGATATTGATATAAAGCGCGGTGATGACGCAACCGATAGCGATGGTGAATTTACCTCCTATATCGTCATTCCGGAAAGCACGGCTGGTGAACATAAGATAATCGTTGAAGCCGCTGGCAATGAAGTTGAGGCTAAGTTCACGGTAGAGCCAGAAATAGTCATTAGTCCGACCTCAGGAGAAGCTGGTACTACAGTAAAGGTTAGCGGCACCGGTTTTGCCAAGAGGAAGGAAGTTGCTGTTTACTTTAAAGCTGCCGGGGTGGCGACAGTAACCACCGATTCTGATGGCAGCTTCGAAACTACCTTTAAAGTACCTGCCTTGGGAAACGGCATTTATGATGTCGAAGCTGAGGATGAAGATGAGAACCTGGACAAGGTTAAATTCACCATAAGTGTACCCGCAACTCCAACCCCAACACCACCGTCACCAGCACCGACTCCGTCTGCGCCACCACCGGTTGCCGTTAATATCAGCTCGACCAGTGGTAAGGTCGGTGCTGACGTTATGGTCACCGGAGCTGGTTTTAAGTCCAATGGGACGATAACCATTAAGTTTGATGGTAAAGAGTTGGCTACGACTAAAGCTGAGGCTAGCGGGATTTTCCTGATGATGGTCAAGATTCCGTCGAGCAAGTCCGGAGAGCACACCATAGCTATCACTGATGGCACCAGTACCAAAGAGCTTACCTTTACCGTTGAGGCAAAGCCGCCACCGGTACCAGCACCCCTTTTCCCTGAGATGGGAGCGAGAGCCAAACCACCGATTACTTTTGACTGGGAAAGTGTTACCGCTGATAGCCCGCCAGTGAGCTATACTCTCCAGGTTGCCGACGATAGTGACTTCGCGGCTGATTCAATCGTGCTGGAACAAAAGGGGCTGACCAGGTCAGAATACACCCTCACGCAAGCAGAAGTGACCGAGCTGGTTGGTCAGAAGGCGGCTTGCTACTGGAGGGTAAGGGCGGTGGATAGCACCGGCAGTGAAGGGGACTGGACCGGCGCCGGTCAATTCTATATTACGCCACCTTTTGCCATACCTACCTGGGCATTATATACCCTGCTCGGGCTTGGTGGACTGGTGCTCTTTGTCATCGGCTACTGGATGGGCAGGAGAACTGCTTACTACTACTGACTTTAACCATTTTTGACCTCCACTCCCCTTTTCCCCCTCTTCTGATAAGGAGAGGGGGAATTTTATTTGGAGGAAGGTATTGACAAATTTGCGGATAGGATTATAATTTAGCTTGCTCGATGTGAAAAACCTTAAAAACAGCATATTAATGAGCAGATTCACATCATAAATTTGGCGGACTTGGTATGATTCAGAGAGTAAATCACGTTAGCATAACGGTTAAGAACTTGGACCAGGTTGTGGACTGGTTTAGAGATAAATTGGGTTGCACCAATATCTGGGAGCCGTATGAACATAAAGGGGAAATGGTGGAAAAGCTCACTGGCTTACCGGGGGCACATCTTCGAGTCAGAAAAGTCCAGGTTCAGGATTTTGTTCTGGAGTTCATACAGTATCTGTCACCTCCGGGCAGGGAACTGAAAGGCAATACCAATGATGTTGGCTATCCCCATATCGGTTTTGAGGTCGATGATATCAACAAAGCATATGAGCAGCTTAAGAAGAAGGGCGTTAAGTTCAAGTCACCGCCAACTACAATAACCAATCCGGCTAACCCGATGTTTGGCTGGCAGGTGGTCTATTTCTGGGG
>CAZUSN010000077.1:0-7257 GCA_964623035.1 uncultured Dehalococcoidaceae bacterium
TCTCTCACCACTCTCTCATAATTTCAAGGCGAAAACATGGTAGGTCCAGCCTATCTTGTCTTTTTTCCCAGTTTATCCGGGAAAGTCAGCCTACCCATGAGTTCCGAAACATCCTTAACCTTATCCAGCGCCAGTGTCATCTCGGCGATTTTCCTTGTTCGCTCACGGGAAAAAGTTCCGGCAAATTCCACAGAGTCCAGATATTTTTTCATCACTTCATCAGTGCCGAGCCTATTTGGGGGTTCTCCCCTGGCACTGAAGCACAGTTTGGTATACTCCCTGCCGTCCTTTAGCCTAACGGTTACCGGACTGCCAAAGGTGAAGAAACCCCCCTCCCATTCCGGATGCACGGTTACTTTGACCTTCTTCCGTCCTTCGATAAATTTCGGGTCATGTACCTTCTCATCGGTAAAACTGGACAGGAAGACTTTTTTGTCCAGGAAGCAAGCCACAGTGCTATGTTCTAAGCTGAATCTACTTTGCTCTGCGTTTTCTGGTTGGGGGTACTTCAAATATAGAGATACCGTATGATTTATCCCGTGTTCCACGCTTTCTACATCGTCCCACGAAATATTATGCTCGGCAATCAGCTCAAGGAGACCATCAATATTACGTTGCTGAAGATAGCAGCAGGAGTGTTTCTTGACCCCGACCTCCATGATGCGAAAGCCGTCACCTAAGGGCAAGTCGAAATCTGGCTGGTCTGCCCATAAGTCCATAAAGCCGGCGCCACCCTCGAGAATAGTCGAGTTCCCGGTACAGCCAAGCTTAGCTAAGGTTGCCGAGCAGATACCATCCCTTCCGGCGAATCCGGCTTCGACTACGTGAGCTCCCGTCCCGGTCTGCCGACCAATGCCCGCTGCCTGTGATGCCGCGATACTTAATGCCCAGGCAATTTCTTCTGCGTTTAGTTTTAACATTTTGGCTGCCATAGCCGCCGAACCGATGGTTAAGGAACTGGGAGAGGTAGTCCAGCCCTTGACCATGGCTTTCTCGCCCGCAATAGCCAGCCTGCTGGCTACTTCAAATCCCACGACAAGCCCCTCAATGACCTCTTTGCCCGAAAGCTTTAGCTTTTCTCCCAGGGCAAAAACTGTCGGCCAGGCAGCCACCGAATACAAGCCATCAGGCAGACTATCGTCCTCAAGTTCGGTGCAGTGAGCCAGCGAACCATTGGCTAGGGCGGCATACTCTGCCAGGGTACGGAAACCGGCACCAATCACCCCGGCTTCCCCGGGGCACCCGTATTCCTTTACATACCTTATCACTATCCTGCCAAAGGGTATGGTCGACCCCGCTACCGCCATGCCCAAAAAACTTAAAGCCAGGCTTTTAGCATAAGCCACCACCTCTGAACCAAGGTCTTCAAACTTGGTACGGAATACCCATTCAGCTATTTCTTTGGTCGTCTTAGCACTCATGAATGACCCCTTTCTTATTTAATTTTTCCCTCTTTCAGAGGGAGTAAATCTGTCTCCTCAACCCTCATTTTTGTCTGTGGTCTACCGACCGCAGTAGCCACAATTTCCGTCTCAAGATACAGGTCTTGGTTGGCAATAGGCACAATTATATCCTTCCGTTCCACGTATACTTTCGCTTTACTGGCACCAACCTGAAGGGCATGATGCCGGGCTAACCTGTAGGCGGTATTTTGAGCATATCGGGCAGCATCGTCTAATTTCGGGAAATCGCGAACACCGAAGGGCAAATATACTCGATAGGCATCGTCCTTACCCTTGGGCTGTCGGATAAGGATGCGCACTTTCTGCACCACACTGCCAACTACCGCTCCGATAGCATTGGCTACTTCAGAATGCTCAGGAAGGTAAAACTGCGTATTTAGCTTTTTTGCCAGGGGTGTGAGATAAGTACCGGCTGGGGCACCAACACCGATAATTGGGCGTCGCAAGGAAAGAGTCACATCGAGGTTACCACCATCGCTGGCACCAAGTGCCCTATCGACAAATAGATACCCCACACTTTCGGGATTACCCAGCGAGACACTGCCTTCGCTAGCCAGGGCACTTTCCACCACGGCATGCCCGGCTTGTATTATCACCTGTTTTACCACCCTTTCACAGAATTCCTCCTTACTCATGCCCAGTCGCCGAGCCCAGATTTCAGCGCCCAGGTTCGCTGCTTCCACGGAACCGCAGCAGTATCGCCCCAGCACATGAACGGCATCAGTAGGAGTGAAGGCGCTGGTGACCACAAGTCCCTGCTCTATCAAGGCATCCAGTGAATATCTTAAGTGCAGCGGAATCTCCGACTTCTCCAGCAGCTCCGAGACTGAAATCGGACCATTTTCGAGTCGCTCCCATATTTGTTGTTGGGGCTCGGTGAGGCTGTTCCGGTCAGTTTTGAGTGGACGCTCACGGATGACAAAATATCCCGCATTTGGCTCCAAAGGTCTCTCCAGTTGATGACGCAATACCTCCAGGATTATTGGGTGCTCTGCTGCTAGGAGGCTAAGGGGGACCACACGTTGTGGCCCAACCACCAGATTGCCCGCTTTATCCAGGTGTACCTCGCTATCCCCTCCCAGACCAGTGGTGTGTACTTCCATCGCTTCAATCATGGTCTGCCAGCCGCCCACCCGAGCTCCTTTCAGGTTTAGCGTAGGATACCCGTTGCGGACCAGGGCAATATCAGTGGTCGTACCACCAATATCAACGACCATGGCATCTTTTACCTGGCAGAGATGGAGCCCTCCGATGACGCTAGCCGCCGGCCCCGACATAATAGTTTCTACCGGCCGTTCCAGTGCCACGCTGGCGTCAATCAGTGACCCGTCTCCCTTGACCACCATCAGGGGAGCACGGATGCCCTGGATAGCAAGGAATTCGCGAACTTCCAGTATCAACTGATGCATTAGAGGAATGAGGCGGGCATTCAGGGCAACCGTCAGCGCTCGAAGCGGAGCATCCAAACGGGTGGTTAATTCATGTCCGCAGGTCACTGGCAAGCTGGTCAGGCGACGCACCAATCGTTTTACCCGGAGTTCATGTGTCGGATTATAGACACCAAAATAACCGGAAATAGCAAAAGCCGCTACGTATAGCGCATGGGTTAAAATAGCCTCCCGCGCGGCATCGAAGTCAAGAGGTTGCTGCTCCTCACCCTCCACGGTGTGCCCTCCCGAAATGAAAACGATGCGCTCGTCAGCTACCAGCTTCTCAAATCCCCTGTCTTCAATTAACTGAGGGTCATAGCCAATGAGAAGCAGGCAAATAGGGTTGCCTTTGCCTTCCACAATGGCATTAGTCGCCAATGTCGAAGATAGCGCCACTAATTGAATATCTGGAGGCGGGTGTGGTAGCGCCCTCTGGACAGCATTCTGAATGCCAAGGGAAAGGTCATACTTGGTAGTTAATGCTTTGGCGGTGCTGATAACGCATCCCGAGTCATCTACAAGTACCGCATCGGTGTAAGTGCCGCCGGTATCAATGCCCAAGAACATAGACACATCACTTCTCGACTTTAACCTGTCATTATAGCACACGAAGAAATAAAGGAGAAATCTTTTATACTGAGCTACCTGTGAAGAGATAGCCAAACTTAACCGAGAGTGTTTAATAACCCCTCACCCTTTATCCCTCTCCCCTTCATAAGGGGAGAGGGAAGAGGTTTTTGAGAGGGGCTTTGCCCCTCTTAACTTCCCCTATCTTTTTCAGCAGTGTCTAAGAGAGGCGTAGCCTCTCTTCCTTATTCTCCCCCCTTCCCTTGGTAAGAGAAGGGGGCAAGGGGGATAGGTTGCTAACAATCTCTAACTTGCATTCGTAATTTCTCGATAAAGGCTTTATAATGAAAAGGGGAAAACAAGTCTTGACCTGAAGGAAGGTAAGAGATGGCAGAACGAGTAATGATATTCATTGATGGGAGCAATCTGTACCACTCTCTCAAAAATATTTTCGGCAGAACTGACTTGGATATTGGCAAGTTCAGTCGCCAGCTTTTGGGGCGGCGTAAGTTAATCAGAATCTACTACTATAACGCCAAGGTAGGCATAAAGGAAGAGCCAGAGCGCTACCGACACCAGCAAAAATTCTTTGCGGGCATAAATGCCATACCGTATTGTGAACTGCGCCTGGGGCGTCTGGTTTACATCAATTGGCCTAACGTGCCACCCTACGAAAAGGGAATTGATGTACAGCTAACCACTGACATGATAACTCACAGCTTTAAGAATAATTATGATGTGGCGATTCTTGTTGCTGGAGACAGCGACTTTGCCCCTGCCCTGCAGGCGCTAAAGGATAATGGCAACCACGTTGAGGTGGCTTTATTCGGTAAAGGCGGGACTTCACAACAGCTAAGGAAAGTAGCTGATAAAGTAATCACCATAAACGCCCGCTTCCTCCAGGGCTGCTGGAAATCTGAAACAAGCCGATGAGAGGGGAGAGAAGGGAAAAAGCTGGCAGAGCATGGAATCGCTCCAGAGAGCGACTTTCTCGAGAAGAGGGCACCATCATCAAAGATTGGGGCGGTAGATTGCCTATCGCCCTAATTTATCCCAATTCCTACTACCTGGGTATGTCCAATCTGGGACTGCACGCCCTCTACCGCCTTTTCAATAGCTATGACGAGGTTGTTGCCGAAAGAGCTTTCTGGGAACAAGAGAACCGGGATAAACGCTCAGCGACTATATCACTGGAATCACGGCATCCGCTTTCCCATTTCTCCGTGCTCGCTTTCTCCATCTCCTATGAGCTCGACTATTTCAATGTGGTGTCAATTCTGAAAGCCAGTGGCATACCCTTATTTGCCGCTGACCGGGATGAGAGACATCCGTTAGTTATGGCTGGTGGCCCCTGCCTTACCGCTAACCCAATGCCCCTATCGCCATTCTTTGACTGTCTTGGCATTGGTGAGGCAGAACCAATGCTGCCTGCAATGATGCCTCTGTTATTGGAAAGCACCGGCGACAAGCGAGATAAACTACTGAAATCTTTAGCTTCGCTGCCCGGCATCTATGTGCCTCAACATCCGGCGACCAAAGTGGCACGCCAGTGGGCGGCAAACCTGGATGACTTCCCGGTTACTTCAGCGATATTGACTCCCGATACCGAATTGGGCGATTTATACCTCATTGAGGTGCAGCGGGGTTGTCATTGGGGTTGCCGTTTTTGTCTGGTCAGCACTGCCTTCCGCCCGATACGCTTTCGCTCGGTGGCTAAGCTAATGGAACTGGCTGAGCAGGGTCTCAAATACCGCAAGCGCATTGGACTGGTGGGCCCCGCCGTCTCCGACCACCCCCAGCTTGAAGAATTACTGATCAGGCTGCGCCTGATGGGAGCTGAGTTCTCCCTCAGTTCGCTGCGAGCCGGACATCTCTCTGATAAAACTTTAGCGGAAATAGCCAGAAGCGGTGCCCGAACCATTACCCTGGCTCCTGAGGCTGGTTCTGAACGCCTGCGCCAGGTGATTAAAAAGGGCATCAGCGAGGATGATATCCTGGGGACAATCAGCAAGCTCGCCGCACAGGGAATAAAGCAGCTCAAGCTCTACTTCATGATTGGTTTGCCTTCCGAGACTGATGAGGACATTGAGGAAATCATCAAACTGACCCTGAAAGGTAAAAGCATTCTTGACCGAAAGCAAAGTGGCACCCGCCTTGCCCTCAATATTGCCCCCTTTGTCCCCAAGGCAGGCACACCCTTCCAGAGATTGCCTGTGGCGCCCATCCCGACTCTGAATCACCGTTTTTCGCTGCTCAGAAGCAGACTAGCACCAAAGGGAATCAAGTTCAAAAGCGAAAGCCCCGCCTGGAGTCAGATACAGGGAGTTCTGTCACGAGGAGATACCAAAGTGGCTGAAGTGCTGGCGAACGTAAAAGAGGTTTCACTATCCGGATGGCGCCGGGCGGTGGAGCAATGCGCCTTAGATATCGATTTTTATGCTCACCAGAGATGGGATGCCGACCAAAAATTGCCCTGGCAGATAATAGATTCGGGGACGAGACCAGCCTATCTTGAGGAAGAATTAAACAAGGCTCTGGCTTAGATTCAGGTCGGGGCAGGCTGGAGATATTTCAACTTGAATTGACTAATCTCAGCGGTAAACCGTCACTCCCCGCTCTTCTAGTTTTCTTATCTTTTTCAGGTCTTCCGAGCCTTCCGACAGGTCAAGAGCATTATTTCCCAGGTCTAAATGGTCGCCTTCACCCAGTCCGCTGTTCTCCACCAGTGGAGAGATATCGCTTATCTGATTTCGATTAAGGTTAAGCCACATCAAATTAGTAAGTGAGGCTAGAGGGGAGACATCGCTTATCTCATTGGCGGAGAGATAAAGCGCGGTCAGACTGGTGAGAGAAGCTAAGGGTGAGAGGTCGCCTATCTGGTTGCTGCCCAGCCTGAGTTCGTCCAGGTTGATGAGAGAAGACAAAGGTGAGAGGTCGCTTATTTTGTTGCTAGACAGGTCCAGCAGAGTCAAGTTAGTGAGGGAAAATAGCGGGGAGAGGTCGCTTATCCCATTATCATAAAGGTCAAGCAGGGTCAGATTGACAAGGGGGGACAGTGGGGAGAGGTCATGCATCCAGTTGGTAGAGAGATGGAGCTCAACCAGATTAGTAAGAGAAGACAGAGGCGAGAGGTCACGTATCTGATTGCTGGAGAGATAGAGCGAGGTCAGGCGGGTAAGCGAAGCCAAGGCTGAGATATCGCGTATCCGGTTGCCACCAAGCCCGAGGTCATTCAGGTCGGTGAGAGAGGCTAAAGGCGAGAGAACGCTTATGTCGTTGCCGTCAAGCTTGAGTTTTTTCAGGTTGGAGAGGGAAGACAGAGGAGAAAGGTCGTTTATCTGGTTGCCAGAGAGTCCCAGCACCGTCAGGTTGGTGAGGGGGCTCAGGGGGGAAAGATTGCTTATCTGGTTGCTGGAGAGAGCCAGTACGGTCAAGTTAATGAGAGAAGACAGGGGGGAAAGGTCGCTTATCTGGTTACTGGAAAGATGAAGTTCAACCAGATAAGTGAGCAGGGAAAGAGGGGAGATATCGCTAATCTGGTTGACCGACAGGTCGAGCCAGGTCAGGTTTTTTAGGGAGGACAGCGGGGAAATGTTGCTTATTTGATTATAAGAAAGGTCGAGGCTGGTCAGGTTGAGGCAATATTCAATACCAGAAATGTCGCTAATGCGCTGTGCAGTGGCGCTCAATTCGGTAAGTCGAGCCAGTTCCGCCGAGGTTATGGCTTCCCCTGCCGGTTTGCGCAAGACAATTCTTATGACTGCCTCAAGGTTCGGGTCAGGAAAGGCGACGGTTTG